>JAEYLA010000286.1 GCA_023461495.1 Bacillota bacterium
GGACGCGCGAAAGGATAGATTGCCTCATGGAACAAAACGCAACACTCCAAAATGGACACAACGGCTCCTCCTACGACGCCTCGCAAATTCAGGTGCTTGAGGGGTTGGAGGCCGTACGCCGCAGGCCCGGCATGTATATCGGTTCCACCGATACCCGCGGCTTGCACCATCTGGTGACCGAAATTGTGGATAACTCCATCGACGAAGCGCTGGCAGGCTACTGCACGCACATTTCCATCACCATCCACGCGGACAATTCCGTTACCGTACAAGACGACGGGCGCGGCATCCCCGTGGGCTATCATGAAAAGACCGGCAAAGACGCGCTGGAGGTGGCTCTTACCATCCTGCACGCGGGCGGCAAGTTTGGCGGCGGCGGCTACAAGGTCTCCGGCGGCCTGCACGGCGTGGGGTTAAGTTGCGTGAACGCGCTTTCTGAAAAGCTCGTCGTCACTGTCTGCCGCGATGGCGAGGTCTTTCAGCAGACCTATTCCCGCGGCATCCCCACAACGGGCGTTGAAAAGATCAGCGACTGCCCAATCGAAGAGCACGGCACCACCGTCTGGTTCCTTGCGGACAGCACTATATTTGATGAGGTCAATTTCCACTTTGAAACGCTCGTCACTCGCCTTCGCGAACTTGCGTTCCTCAACGCGGGTATCAAGATTTGCGTGGAGGACCAGCGGGAAGGTCAGACAGCCAACAAAGCGTTCTGCTATGAGGGCGGCATCGTCTCCTTTGTGCAGCATCTCAACAAAAACAAGGAAGTGCTGCATCCGGAGCCCATTTATATTTCGGCCACGCGCGAGGAAGAGGGCTCTGAAACCGCCAGCGTGGAAGTGGCGCTGCAATATAACGATGGCTATAACGAGACCATCTTCACATTTGCCAACAACATCTCCACCATAGAGGGCGGCGCGCACCTGGTGGGCTTCAAGAGCGCTCTCACCAGAGTCATGAACGACCACGCGCGCAGATACAACCTGCTAAAGCCCGCCGATCCCGCGCTTTCCGGCGAGGACATCCGCGAAGGGCTGACCGCCATCGTCAGCGTCAAGCTGACGGAGCCGCAGTTTGAAGGGCAGACTAAGACCAAGCTTGGCAACGCCGATATCCGCCCCCTGGTGGACGGCGCGGTTGCAAACGGGCTTTCCACCTACCTGGAAGAAAACCCGTCCATCGCGCGGCTGTTGATCGATAAATGCATCACCGCCTGCCGTGCGCGTGACGCGGCGCGCAAAGCGCGGGAGCTGACCCGCAGGAAGACCGCGCTTGATAGTACCGCGCTCCCCGGCAAGCTCGCGGACTGCCGCGAAAAGGACCCTTCTAAGTGCGAGCTGTTTATTGTTGAGGGCGATTCCGCAGGCGGCTCCGCCAAACAGGGGAGGAACCCGCAGTACCAGGCCATTTTGCCGCTGCGCGGCAAAATCCTCAATGTGGAGAAGACGCGGCTTGACAAAATCCTCGCCAACGCCGAAATCAAGGCCATGATCACGGCCTTCGGCGCGGGCCTCGACACGGACTTTGACGTCAACAAGCTAAGATATCACAAGATCGTCTGCATGACGGACGCGGATGTGGACGGAAGCCATATCCGTACCCTGCTTTTAACCTTCTTCTACCGGCATATGCGCCCGCTCATTGAGCATGGGTATGTATACGTGGCCCAGCCGCCGCTCTACAAGATCAGCCGCGGCAAGATCGAGCGCTACGCGTATTCCGACGAAGAGCTCGACGCCATCCTCACCGAGATCGGCCGCGATCCCAAGCCTAACATCCAGCGCTACAAAGGCCTTGGCGAAATGAACCCGGAGCAGCTTTGGGAAACCACCATGGACCCCGACCGCCGCATCATGAAGCAGGTGCAGCTCGACGACGACATGCTGGTGGATGATGAAATCTTCACCATCCTGATGGGCGACAAGGTAGAACCCCGCAGAGAGTTTATCGAGGCGAACTCGAAGCTCGTAACGGATTTGGATATATAAACACGCGGGGGCTTTGCTCCCGGTCCCCCACCCAAGGGACCCGTCCCTTGGGAATTCCCTTCTTAATGAAAACGTCAATGTACGTTTTCAGAATGGGTTCTTAGGGGCGTTACGCCCCTAAGCGGGTGTTTGCGGGCAGAGCCTGCAACGTACTCCCAAAACAGCAGAAAGGTACGTAAGACTTTATGAGCGATATCCTCCGCATACAGCCATTGCCCATTGAGCATGAAATGAAGCACTCCTTCATTTCTTACGCGATGGCGGTCATCATCAACCGCGCCTTGCCGGATGTGCGGGACGGCTTAAAGCCCGTACACCGCCGCATCCTGTACTCCATGGACGAGCTTGGCTTACAGCCGGATAAGCCGTTCCGTAAATCCGCGCGTATCGTTGGCGACGTGCTGGGCAAATACCACCCGCACGGCGACAGCTCCGTGTACGACGCGATGGTACGCCTGGCGCAGGATTTTAACACCCGCTACCCGCTGGTGGAAGGCCATGGCAACTTCGGCTCGGTGGACGGCGACTCGGCCGCAGCCATGCGTTATACGGAAGCGCGTTTTTCCAAGCTTGCCGCGGAAATGATGGCGGACATTGAGAAGAACACCGTCGATTTCGTGCCCAACTTTGATGAAACGCTGCTACAGCCAAGCGTGCTGCCCGCGCGGTTTCCGAACCTATTGGTCAACGGCTCGGGCGGTATCGCGGTGGGTATGGCGACAAACATTCCCCCGCACAACCTGACGGAAACGATCGACGCGCTATGCTACCTCATCGACAACCCGGATGCCACGGTAGATGAGCTGATGGAATACATCCCCGCCCCGGACTTCCCGACGGGCGGCGTGATCATGGGGCGCTCGGGCATCGCCTCCGCGTACCACACGGGGCGCGGGCGCATTGTGGTGCGCGCCAAGGCGGAGATTGAGCAGCTGCCGCAGAACAAGAGCCGCATCGTGGTGACGGAAATTCCGTACCAGGTGAACAAGGCGCGGCTGGTGGAGCGCATTGCGGAGCTCATCCACGATAAAAAGATCGAAGGCATCTCGGACCTTAGGGACGAGACGGACCGCACGGGCATGCGCATCGTCATCGATCTTAAAAAGGACGTCAACGCAAATGTCATATTGAACCAGCTTTACAAGCACACGGCCATGCAGGATACATTCGGCGTGATCATGATTGCGCTCGTGGACGGCGAGCCGAAGGTATTAACGCTGCGCGAAATGCTCACGCACTACCTTGCGCACCAGAAGCAGGTCGTTACCCGCCGCACGCAGTATGACCTCGAGCGCGCGCAGGAGCGCCTGCATCTGTTGGAAGGCCTCATCAAGGCGCTCGACAACATCGATGAAATTGTAGAGCTCATCAAATCCTCCCCCAACGGTCCGGAAGCGAAGGCGCGCCTGATGGCGCGATTCGATTTCTCCGAAAAACAGGCGCAGGCTATCCTCGACATGCGCTTGCAGCGCCTGACGGGCTTGGAGCGGGAAAAGATCCTCGCGGAGTTTGACGAGCTGACAAAGACCGTGGCATATCTCATGAGCATCCTCGCGGATGAGCAGCTGCTGCTTTCCATCATCCGGGACGAAGCGCTTGAAATCAGGCGCAAGTATGCCGACAAACGCCGCACGGAGATCACGGACATCATCGAGGACATCGATATGGACGACATCATCCAGGAGGAGGAGATGTGCGTCACGCTCACGCACTTTGGCTACATCAAGCGCCTTTCCTCCGATACATACCGCGCGCAGAACAGGGGCGGGCGCGGCGTAATGGGCCAGGGCACGCGCGAGGAGGACTTTGTGGAGCAGCTGTTTGTGACCTCCACGCACGCGCACATCCTGTTCTTTACAAACTACGGGCGCGCGTTCAAGATCAAGTGCTATGTCATCCCCGAGGCGGGCCGCTCCGCGAAGGGCACGGCAATCGTGAACCTGTTGCAGCTTTCGGGCGGCGAGCGCATCACGGCGATGTTCCCCGTCACCAAGGACGACCCGGGCGAATACCTTGTGATGGCGACCCGGCAGGGTGTCATTAAAAAGACGCCGATCTCGGACTTTGACAACATCCGCAAGGGCGGCCTCATTGCCCAGAACCTGCGCGAGGGCGACGAGCTGATTGCAGTCGAGCTCTCAAGCGGCAAGGACGAGTTTATGCTGGCGACCAGCAAGGGCAAGTGCATCCGTTTTGATGAAAACGATGTGCGCGCCATGGGCCGCGGCGCGACGGGCGTGAAATCCATATCGCTCGACGAAGAAGACGTGGTGGTGGATATGGTGCGTGTGCTGCCTGATGCGGACGTGCTGACCGTGACCGAAAACGGCATGGGCAAGCGCACGCCGGAGGACGCCTACCGCGGACAGAAGCGCGGCGGCAAGGGCATCATCGCCATGCAGATTACGGAAAAGACCGGCGACCTCTGCGGCATTGCCATGGTAACGGGCGATGAGGACCTGCTGCTCATCCGCGACGACGGCATGGTTATCCGCATGCCCATGGAACAGATCAGCCAGACGGCAGGCCGCGGCACACAGGGCGTACGGCTCATGCGCGCGGACGGCGGCACGCGGGTGGTCAGTATCGCGATCGCGCCCAGGGCGGAGAACGGCGAGGACGAGGCAGAGCTTGACATCACACAGATGGAAGGAAAGCTGCTGGACGGGGAAGACTCGGAGTAAAGAATGCTTATGGGGGCTTTGCCCCATAGCTAGGGTTACGTTGGGGCTCCGCCCCAAACCCCGCTTAGGGCTGTAACAGCCCTAAGAACCCTATATTTCCTAAAGGAAAACAGCATGACCAACACACAATATCCAACCGAACTGACACAGCTCGCCCGCTTATTTTTTGAAGCGGGCGAGGTTTTATATGCCGTTGGCGGCATGCCAAGAAACGCACAGCTCAATCTGCCGCCCAGCGATATGGACATCTGCTCCAAAATGCTGCCTGAGGATGTGCTGTCCTTTTGTAAAGCGCATGGGTACAAGTGCATCCCGAAGGCGCTGGAGTTTGGCACGGTGGAGATCCACGCGGGCGAACACCACTTTGAGCACACCACGTTCCGGGGTGACGTGTACGGCGAGGGCGGCACGCACAGGCCGGAAGCAGTGCGCTTTAGCAGCACCATAGAAGGCGACGCGTTCCGGCGGGACTTTACGTGCAACGCGCTGTATGCGGACATCCTCACAGGCGAATTGATTGACCCGACGGGCGGCATAGCGGATATCGAGCGCCGCTTGATCCGCGCCACCTCCAAAGACCCGGCGGCGATTTTACGGGACGACGGGCTGCGGGTGCTGCGGTTAATCCGCTTTGCGTGCGAGCTTGGGTTTGACATTGAGGAGGCAACATGGCGCGCCGCGTGTGAAAACGTGGGCGGCCTAAAAGATATCGCCTGGGAGCGCAAGCGGGACGAGCTCAACAAAATCCTGCTTTCCGATGTGCGGTATCCAACGCTGACCGATGGCGAATTCTCGCCTGTGCTGCGCGGGCTGACGCTGCTATACGAGATGGGCGCTTTGCCGTATCTAATCCCCGAGCTGCTGGAGGGCAAGCATATCACGCAGCGCCCGCAATACCATGCATACGATGTACTGCGCCACAACTTCCATGCCTGCGCGGAAGCGCCGGCGACGCTTACGATGCGCATGACCGGGCTGTTGCACGATATCGGCAAACCCGCGGCGCTCAGGGAGAAAGGCTTGCCGCCCGACGCGGGCGGCCACACGGAAAACCCCAAGGCCTTGCTGCCCCACGGCACCACGCCCATGCTCGGGCACGATATCCTTGGCGCGCCCATTTCCCGGGAAATAATGGAGCGCCTGCGCTATCCCAATGCGCTGATAGACGAGGTCGCCTTTTTGGTCGGCCAGCACATGTACGACCTCAACGGGCGCGCGCGGGAAACGACGCTCCGCGCCAAGTTCGCTTCCATTGGCTATGAGCGCGCGCAGCACCTGTGCGAAATCCGGGAGGCCGATGTGCGGGGCTCCGGACTATCCCCGTATTTTGAAGCAACCCGCTGGCGGGCAGTATTGCAGAAGATGAAGCTTGAGGGCGCGCCGTTCTCCGAAAAAGAGCTCAACTGTACCGGCAAGGACATTATGGATTGGCTGAACCTGCCGCCCGGCGAGAAGGTGGGGGAGCTGAAGCATAAGCTTTTGTTGCACTGCGCGCGCCACCCAAAAGACAATACGCCCGAACGGTTGAGGCGGATCGCCATCGGGATGATGCACGATAGGGGGTAGGCAGCCGGAATGGATCATGGATGAAATAAAGCGATTATCAGAATCATTTATCAAAGGATTTATTCCAAACAGAATGGTATATTGGTAGTATCATTTCAGCTTTCATTGGGCGCTTTGCGTTTGTTGAAAGCTCATTTTTGTTTTGGAGGATGTTCTATGAAAAACTATGTACTACCCGATTTCCAAACCCCGCCGGGAATCGACTCGAAAGAAAAGGTCCGCCTGGCGCAGCGCCAACTCGGTGTCAACGATGACGGCGTATGGGGGCCGAAAACACAGGCAGCGTACAAACAATATCTCGCCGCCCAGCCTACGCTAAGTACGAACAGCTTGAATGCCCAAAGGAATAATCCCAGCCTTGATCAAAACAGCTTGGAGCAAATCATTCGAACGTTGCCCGGTACAACCAACCCAACTATACAAACGAACGACAACAGCGCGCTGAAATTGCACACCATGATCAACGCTTCTACACTCGGCCCAAGCCTGAAAAGCAGGGCGAAATTCACCATAGATGCGCTGGATAAAGAGCGGCAGGATGAATTGCTGCTCAATGTCATGCTGGATGGGGTAGACACATATTTTTCGCAGGAAGCCTGGGATCAGGGGGCATATTCATTGATGTCCGCGAACCCGTCAAAAAGGATTCATGAAAACATGCTGCTCCCCGGCGAAGGGCAAGCTAGGGAGGCATTGGCGACAAAACTGAATGATGTCGCGCCGATGAAAGCAGTTAGCTTGGCTGCCAGTTCAAACAGAGGCTCCATAAGTACGGAACAAAAATCGAGTTCCTCCGCTAACAGCCATAAGACAATACCCATGGCTCAACAGGATTACAACAAACGTGCAGCGGATATGAGACAAGAACTTGATACGCTGATGCGAAGAATCCGCTTTTCAAACTTATCTGAAAAAGAAAAACAAGAGGCAATCAGTATATTGGGGGATATTGGGGCCGTTGGCGCCACCGATATGAACCTGAATATCCTGAACCAAATTCGCCAACAGGGGCTGGAACGCTTTTTCAGGATGCTGCCGGAATCGTCAAGAAGGCAGGTTATTCTCCATAATAAGCAGCAAATTAGGATGGATTTGATGGAAGAGCTTGATGAAGTCAAAGAAGAAATCTCTCAAATCCCAATTTGGGAGAAAATCCCGTTCATGCTCAGTGAGCGATACGGCATTGCTCTGGAAAGAGAACAGGTACTTCAAGAAAAAATTCAAAATGTCGAAAATGCACTTGATAAAGTCTTTCCGGAATGGGAAAATGTAATGGAAATTGGTGGAATAGGGCCTGTGGCAACATTGCGTCCTTCGCCAACACCTACCCCTACTCCGAAACCTACGCCTACCCCAAGCCCCATGCCTACGCCAAGTCCAACCCCAATCCCCAAACCTACCCCCGGTTTAACGTTAACACCTCAAGGCATGCCAAAAGAACTGGCTGATCATTGGGACAGATTTTGGGAAGAATTGACTCGGGCATCTTCCGAGAATGGAGGATTGACGGCTGAGCAGAGATATGCAATCGTTGCAAAAAGCGCAGAATATCTTGGATTTAAGACTGATGGCACAAAAAAATTCCTTTATCCTGAAAAAAAAGAGAAAAATGATAATGCAATAGACTGCAGCGCACTTGTGAAGGAACTCTATCGCGCAGCGGGCATTAAGTTACATGGAAGCTCTTATGATATGGCAGAAAACGCATTTAATAGTGGATGGGGTATAAATAAAGAAAATTTGCGGCCGGGAGATCTTATTTTCTGGGAGAAGGCGGGAAATGAGACGGAGAGAATATGGAAAGGTATTCACCATGTTGGCATATATTTATACACAGATGATCATGACCAAATTTGGATTATAGATTCCACTGGTTCGAAGCATGGGCCTGCTGTTCAGCCATTATGGGGCGATAAGAAACGTACTTCAACAGGATCATTAGTATATGGATATGTTTCTGTTCCGGGTTTTTAAAGCGCTTTAAAAGAAATTGTATAACAAAAGAAAGGGAACAACCATATGAAACTGCATCGCAAACTCTGCGCTCCCATATGTGCAATTCTTTTTATCTGCACCGCGACAGGATGCGCTGCGCAGCCCAATATGGCTGTTCCCAATCCGGCTTCCACTCCTGCGATAGTTACTCCCGCCCCATCTTTTACGCCTACACCGCCAATTGAAACGACGGATACTTTGGTGCAATCCGCCAAAGAAAAATTGGCAAAAGGGGAGAAGGCGGCGGCGCTTTCCCTCATTGCGCAGGCAATGAAAAGGGAAGGTTCCGCCCCCAAACAGGAAGAATTGCGGGAACTCTGGTGGAACAGCATGGCCGATGTTACGGACGTTCCCAAGGAAGCACTCACGGAGGATGAACTTAAGGCCCTGTCTGCCGTAGCGTATCTTGTTTCCTTTACGGATTGTTTTTTTGATGCGCGGGAGCTGAGCAAAGAACAGCTTCTCATACCACTTTATATTTATTACGGCATCCCCATGCATTTGCCGCTGTATTCGAGGCCGGGCTGGAACACGGTTTCTTTTCAGGGCGCTTATCCGCCGGATGGCGAAATCGATGAGGGCGCTTGCTACATGTCTGCCGGGAAAGCAAACGAGTTTGTAAAGCAATTGCTCGGGATAGACATCCCGGAATTGGAAGCGGGCGGGCAGTTTGGAAGTGAAATCGTATGCAAAGACGGGGTGTATACCGTAGTCTGGAACGATATCCAAATGGGTGATTTTCTAGTTTCAGGATACCGGTATTTAGGGGATGGCTTGTTTTACGTTGACTTTGACTGGGATACTTCTTCCACGCCCGGTCCGGATGAAAATCACGGTATTAAGCAGGACGTGAGGCGCTTAGTCGTCCGGCGTTCCTCCTCCGCGTGGGGATTCACCGTAGTTTCCAAACTGGAGGATGAGAACGGGGAAGTTACCCTTCCCGATGTTTCCCGGCCCGAGGGGGTGACACATTTTATCAACCGGCCCGCATTCTATGATGAACAGCAGCATATCAATGCGCGCGCCACCAAATGGCTGAAACAAAGAATGGAGAAAGATATCACACAGCAGGAAATCAACGCCTTGGAAAGTAAGAAACTGAACGACCTTGCCGGCAGGGTTTCTTATATCGACACCTATTTTCACCCTGATGAGCTTGAAAAATGGGATAGGCTTTCCATCGTGTACAGTTACTATCATCAGGCATTTTATGAGGAACTGCCTTCTCCTCCGGATGACATAGGGGAGTATCAATTATCCCTTTCTTCTAAAAAAGCATCCGCGCTGGTTCGCAGTGTCATCAACATGGATATCCCGGATGCGAATGCGGACTATTGTGATGAATATGAGCGGATCATTTGCAAAGACGGCACGTACTACATATGGTCCGGTGATCCGGAATACCCGGAGTATTACTTGAGCGCATACCAGTATCTTGGCGATGATATATTCTATCTTTCCTTTGATGTGGATGACAGATGGATGGCTGGGGCGTCAATCTACGCGAAAGGGATCGTTGCCGACAACTACAGGTTAGTGGTCAAACGCTCCAACTCTGAATGGGGGTTCACCGTGCTTTCAAAGCTGAAGGATGGGAATGAAACCATCTTGCCGGACGCTTTTCCCCCGCCGAAGTATCCTATCGCTTATGAACAGAGAAAGTTAACGTAAGCGCTATTTGGAATTAGTAAAACCTGCAAAAGGCTCCGCATTTCTTATTCAGAAATGCGGAGCCTCATATATTTGCCGGGCTTTGTTAACCTTTTTCGTTTGTTCTCCCCAAAATATAATCGACGCTGCACTGATAGTAATCTGCCAAGATTACCAGAAACCGGCTTGGGATCTCGCGCTTGCCCGTCTCGTAGGTGCTGTAAACGCGCTGGTCGATTCCGAGTAAATCAGCAATTTCTTTTTGCGCCTTATCATGATCTTCCCTCAAATCCTTCAGCCGCCGGTAGTACATCACAATTCACCTCGTAATCATTATGTCTACTATCAAAAGATAGTATTGATTTTACTATTGTTCGATAGTAAAATAGTTTTAAGAGGTGATAAACAATGCCGCATTACCGTACAGAAAAACAGGTTCCTTGGCCGGCAATTCTGCATGTACTGCGTTGGCATCTAAAAATGAAGATGCGCGATTACAGGCATTCCAAGTGTTTGCAAAATGGATTTTCTGAAAAGAGCGGTATCGAAGCCGCCCAAAATTTCGTGATGGAAAGTTATCAAAGTTATCGCGCCTTACGGGACTTTCTGGGCTATCATATAAAAACCAAGCTTGAGAGAGAAGCCATGGAACTGATACGAAGTAAATAGAAAGACTTAGCTCCGCCTTCCATGCAGGAAGGCGGAGCCCTTTACACCAAATCAATGAACTTCCGAAGAGATTTCCTCCACAATTAGCCCTTAACCGTTAACCATTAGCCATTACTCATGCCCTGAGCTTGGCGCCTGCCGCTTCCAACGAAGCGAGAATGGCCTTGACGGACGCCGTGATCTCCTCATCGTTCAACGTCCTGTCCTCCGCGCGCAGCGTGAAGGAATAGGCCATGCTCTTCTTGCCTGCGGGTACCGTGCCGCCGCGGAACACATCAAACAGCTCCGCCTGTTCCACAAGTACGCCCACGGGAAGGTCGTT
>JAEYLA010000287.1 GCA_023461495.1 Bacillota bacterium
ATTTTTTAAAGGAACGCCATGCAGCGATGCATGGCGCTCTTTGTTGTGACTAGATGGCTTAGCCGGATACATTAAAATCGAAACGCATGATCATAAAGTAAAAATTGCAGAATCCCTATTGACTTATTTGCATAATACGCATAAAATGAAAGAAATTAATTGCTGAAATTCATATTGTTCTCGATTCCGGTTGGGCGGATGACAAGCGTGCATGAAACACGGTGTCGGATGCTTTCAAGTTTGGAAGCTTAAGGGTGGGGGCTTCATATGTTGAAGCCTTGCACCCTTTTTACGTTCTATGAGTAAGAATTTGTTGGAGCACAAAGATGTGCATTGGGAGAGTATCCCAATGCACATCTTTCTTTTATATACACAAAAATTGAGGGGAGATTGTTTCTATGTTTTCATCGATTGACACTGTATGGGTTCTTCTCGCAGCGGTGCTGGTGTTCTTTATGCAGGCCGGGTTTGCCATGGTGGAAACCGGCTTTACCAGGGCAAAAAATGCTGGCAACATCATTATGAAGAACCTGATGGACTTTGCACTGGGCGCAATCGTATTCTGGATCATCGGTTTTAGCCTGATGCAGGGAGAATCATTGGGCGGCCTCATCGGAAAGGTGGATTTTTTCATCCGCGGCGAGTACGGCCCGGGCAACATTCCAACACCCGTATTTGTCATTTTCCAGACGGTGTTTGCGGCAACGGCGGCTACGATTGTTTCCGGTGCGATGGCGGAGCGCACAAAGTTCATATCATATTGTATTTACAGTGTTGCAATTACTGCAATCATCTATCCGATTTCCGGCCACTGGATCTGGGGCGGTGGCTGGCTGAGCCAGCTTGGCTTCCATGATTTTGCCGGTTCGACAGCGGTGCATATGGTAGGTGGTATTGCGGCGTTCATCGGTGCAGCAATCCTCGGGCCCCGCATCGGCAAATATGGCAAGGACGGCAAGCCCAAGGCTATTCTTGGGCACAGTGTCACGCTTGGTGCGCTTGGCGTATTTATTCTCTGGTTTGGCTGGTTCGGGTTCAACCCCGGATCCACCCTTTCGGCAACCGGCGATGGAACGCTTATTTCCGTCGGCAATATTTTTATGACTACCAACCTGGCCGCGGCAGCAGGTGCTACGGTCGCCATGATTCTGACCTGGGTCCGTTATAAGAAGCCGGATGTTTCGCTTACATTAAACGGCGCACTGGGCGGCCTTGTGGCAATCACGGCAGGCTGTGATGCGGTATCTCCCTTCGGCGCGCTGATGATTGGCGCCATAGGCGGCGTACTGATTGTATTTGCGGTAGAGCTGCTGGATAAGGTGCTCAAGGTGGATGATCCGGTGGGTGCGGTTGCCGTGCATTGCGTATGCGGCGCTGCCGGTACCCTTATGGTTGGGATGTTCTCCGTAAGCGAGGGGCTGTTTTACGGACATGGGGCAAAGCTGCTGGGCGTGCAGGCAATCGGCGTGCTTTCGGTAGCGGCCTGGGTAACGGTGACGATGTTTATCCTATTTACCGTATTGAAAAAGACGGTTGGGCTGCGCGTGAAGGCTGCGGAAGAAATTGCGGGCCTTGATGCGGAAGAGCACGGCCTGACCAGTGCCTATGCAGACTTTATGCCTGCCCGTACGGCAACCATCCATCTTTCCGGTGAAGCTTCTGAGAATCCCGCCGTTGCTGTGGAAGAGGCGGTGCCTGTTGTACATAGGCGTGTGCCTACAGCGGATTCCGATGTGAAGATGACCAAGGTGGATATTATCACCAACGAGCATAAGTTTGAAGCGCTTAAGGATGCGCTCAGCAACATCGGAATTACCGGGATTACTGTTACAAATGTTATGGGATGCGGCATGCAAAAGGGAACAACGGAGTTCTACCGCGGTGTTCCGGTAGAAATCAATCTGCTGCCCAAGGTGCGCCTGGAAATTGTGATATGCAAAATTCCTGTGGAGACCGTTGTGGAAACAACCAAGAAAGTGCTCTATACAGGCAACATCGGCGATGGCAAGATCTTTATATACGATGTGGAAAATGTCATCAAAGTGCGCACCGGGGAAGAAGGCTACGCGGCTTTGCAGGATGAATAACCTTTGCGTATCAGCACATAAAAAGCATGCCCCCGCCAGAGTTTCTGCGGGGGCATGTGCAGTATATGGGGATGCCGCATAACTTGACTTTTTACTGCAGGTATAGTAGGCTACTCAACAGTAGAATATGGCACGGTTCCGGTTGGCGGATGGTGTTCCTGCTGTCTGTTTCAAGACTTTGTGGCTTAAGGGTGGAGGCTTCTTATTTTAGGAGCCTCCGCTTTTTTTTATTGAAAAAGGAGGGATGGATCATGACCGGGTTGGAGGCTGTTCGGGTGGCATTGTTTTGCTTTGCCATGGTATTCGTTGTGCTGTTTTGCCTGTATCTCATGCTGAAGCTGTTTTCCGTGTTGTTTTCGGGCATCGGGCGCGCCAAAAAAGAAAAGCAGAACGCACAGTAAGGGGGAGGAAAAAGGATGTTTGGTGAAACAGTCACAAAAATTTGGCAGGATTCGGGCTTTGCAGCACTGACGGGTGGCGGGGCGATCATGCTGGCGGTATCATTCGTTTTGATTTATCTGGCCATTGCAAAGAAATTTGAGCCGTTGCTGCTCTTGCCGATCGCATTCGGCGTGATGCTTGCAAACCTGCCGCTCACGGGTCTGATGGCGGAGGCTGTAGGCGATGAGGCGGGCGGGCTGTTGTATTATCTGTACCTGGGCGTCAAGAAGGGTATCTATCCGTCGCTGATTTTCCTTGGCATCGGCGCCATGACGGATTTCGGACCCCTGATCGCAAGGCCCAGCAGCCTCTTCCTTGGGGCGGGCGCGCAGCTTGGCATCATGGTGGCGTTTGTGCTGGCGATTACACTTGGCGGCTTTGACCCGAAGGAGGCGGCCTCCATCGGCATCATCGGCGGGGCGGACGGCCCCACGGCTATTTATCTGACAACAAGGCTGGCGTCCCATCTGCTGCCCGCGATTGCGATCGCCGCGTATTCGTACATGGCGCTCATTCCCATTATCCAGCCGCCGTTTATGCGCCTATTGACCACAAAGAAGGAACGCGAGATCGTCATGAAGCAGATGCGGGAAGTTTCCAAGCTTGAAAAAATCTGCTTCCCCATCGTGGTGTCCGTACTGTGCATCTTGCTGCTGCCTTCTGTCGCACCCCTGATCGGCATGCTGATGCTTGGCAACTTGTTTAAGGAATCAGGTGTCGTGGAGCGCCTCTCCAATACCGCGCAGAACGCGCTGATCAATATTGTGACCATATTCTTAGGCCTCACGGTGGGCGCAACGGCACAGGCGGAAACCTTCTTAAAGCCGGAGACGATTGCGATCATCGGCCTGGGACTTGTGGCATTCATCTTCAGCACCATCGGCGGGCTGCTTTTGGGCAAGCTGATGTGCTTCTTAACAAAGGGGAAGATCAATCCGCTGATCGGCTCCGCGGGCGTTTCCGCCGTACCTATGGCGGCGCGTGTTTCCCAGATAGAAGGGCAAAAGGCCAATCCGCTCAGCTACCTGCTCATGCATGCGATGGGCCCGAACGTGGCGGGCGTCATCGGCTCCGCGATTGCCGCGGGCATCCTGCTTACCCTGTTTGGCTCCTGAGTAAATCAGGCTACAGAAATGATGAACAAAGGCGGCAGATGCTCTGCTGCCTTTGTTGTTTCCAAATAAAAGAAATACATGCTACAATAGGCTGTAATATTTTTTATGGAGTAACATTGGTATGAAACGTCTGATGGCGGCGGTTGCTTTTCTTGTGTTGGTCAGCATACAAATTCCTGCGCTTGCTCATAAAAATGATGTGACGCTGTCCGAAACGCAGGAAACACTGGACGCTTATATTGCGCAGCAAATGGAGTGGGGCAGGGTTCCCGGCCTTGCGCTGGGAATTGTAAGGGAAGACGGTACCGCTTTTATAAAAGGATATGGTACTGCGGGGAACGGCGCGAAAGTAACGGGAGAGACCGTGTTCCCCATCGCCTCGGTCAGCAAGGTGTTTACAGCGCTTGCAGCGAGGCAGATGATCAATGCGGGCATGCTGGAGGAAGGCACAGAGGTTCAGGCATACTTGCCCGGTTTTTCCCCAATGTTTCAGGGGCAGCAGGCCAAAGTCACAGTCCGCCAGTTGCTCACGCATATGAGCGGCATTGCAAAAATCAAAGGAGGCGCGCCGTATCTCTATGGCTCCGATACCACGTTTGAGGAGATCGTAGAGCGGGAGCGCAATCTCACACTCGTCCGCCAGCCCGGGGCAGACTATGAATATTCCAACCTCAACTACCTGCTGCTGGCGGCCGTTATGGAAGCCGCTTCGGGCATGATGTATGAAGACTATGTGCGCACTCATGTGCTCTCTCCGCTTGAAATGGAGCATACCTATCTTCGTGCAGATCAAATCCCGCAAGGGCAGAAGACCCAAGGCCATATCATATTGTACGGCCTGCCTGTGCGCGCTGCGTATCCGGAACCCAGCGCGTTGCTGCCCACAGGCGGTATCTATACGGATGCCGGGGATATGGCGCGGCTGCTATCCTGTTATTTAGCGAATGGCTCCTACCACAACAACTCCATACTCTATCCTGCCGGTTATGGTGGAGACAGTCCATCTGTGGGCAGTTTTCATGATATTTACTGGGTACCCGGCATAGATGCGCAGCGAGAACTGTTTCATGATGGCTCTTTACCCGAAGGCACATCGTCCATCCGTATCGACAGGCAATCGGGATATGCGGTTGTGGTGCTGGCAAACGCAAATGATCAGGATCTGTTTTTCAGCAACGGCATTTCTGCGGGAACCATCAGCCAGGGCCTCCTGCAATATTTAAAAACGGGTACCTTTCCGGAACGAAAAGCGCCAGCGGGCGCATATGAACGGCTTGCGTTCCCCGCTGCCGTATTTGCGGGTCTGTTCTATTACGTTGCCAGCAGTACAAGACGGTTGTTTCAAAAAGAGAAATTTCCGCTTGCCGTGCTGTTGGCGGATGGCATATTGCCGCTGCTCGCGCTAACGCTGATTCCCGTCTATCACAATATCAGCTGGGGCTGGTTGCTTGCCTACCACCCGGAACTCAACAGCACGATATTGGGCTGTATAGGCATTTTGCTGATCAGCTTTGCCGTAAAAGGAACACTGTATGTACGCAAAAGAAAGAAAAGAGCAACGATATCGTAAAGAGAAACGCCGCGCAAGCGCTGCGTTTCTTGGCTTTTTGTATTACTGCGCCTGGCGCTTCGGCTGTTTATAAAGAGGCGGTTCCGTTCCCATGCCAAGCTCCGGAAATTTGAGCATGTAGAGAAGGATTTGCAGCGTCACCGCGTCGCGGAAGCGGCGCGGGTCGAGGCCGTATAAGTCCTTGGTTTTGTTCAGGCGGAAGATCAGTGTGTTGCGGTGGATGTGCAATGCCGCCGCCGTCTCATTGATGCGCTTATCCTGCTCAAAATACGTCTGCAGCGTTTCAAACAGCACGGCGTCGATTTCCCGACCGTTCAGAAAGTTATCTAAGAAAGCCTGCTTGGTGGGGTCCGGCACACCGTCAAGCAGGCGAAAAATCTGATGCTCATAATAATAGATGATCTTTTTCTCCCCGGCCAGGCGTTCCACAATGCGCACGCTCTGGGCGGCGTCAAAGAAGCTCATGCGGTATCCCGTCAACTCCCGGCAGGGCTTTCCGACCCCGATATAGCAGCTTTGCCCGCAGGCGTTGAGCCGCGCGATCACGTTCTTGCACATCGGCTCAATGGCCGACACATCTTCCTTGCTTTTTGCGCGCACGGCAAACACATACTGCCCCTGGCCGACATAGGCGTAAAAATGAATCCGCAGGTGCGCGTAGATCATGGAATGGATGGATTGCTCGTTCATGGAGAATTCGTTGTAGATAACGGGGGATGTCCGGATGACGACGATGCTGCAGGTTTTTCCGGTATCGATGTTTAAAAAGCGCGCCTGGTCCCGAAGGTTCTCGTAATCCTCCACTTTTTCCGCGATGAGGTTGCTCACCCAGTTGTCCAATAGCTTGCGCTTGTAGCTGCTTTGCTGGGCAAGCTGCGCCTGTTCCATCAAGGAAATGACGGCCACCTTGATGACGGCTGCAATGGGCAGCAGGAGATCCGGCTCGCCCGTAAGGCCGATTGCGCCGACCACCTTCCCGTAAAACTCCAAAGGCACGGTGATGCCCTCGCGCGTGCCGGCAAACGAGGTCGCCTGCTGCGGATAAACGAGCAGGTTTTTTCGTTTTTCCATGGCTTCGATCGCGCCC
The DNA here is from genome assembly GCA_023461495.1 of Bacillota bacterium. GTDB lineage: Bacteria > Bacillota > Clostridia > Christensenellales > CAG-138 > JAEYLA01. Next base: position 6,301 of record JAEYLA010000287.1, read on the forward strand.
TGGTGAAAGGTGCCGATGCGCGCGGCGGAGGAACTTGCGACGACGATGCCGTCATGATTGATGACATTTACCGGCGTATCCATGACCTGTTCAAGCTTATCCACAATGGGTTGTGCCAATTCCTGCGTAATGACCATAGCGTTCACCTCTTGCATGTATAGCGGGATGTGAAACGTGGCAAAAGAATGGATGGCGTCATATAGAGAAAGCCAGTGGATTGTTCCTATTTAAAAAGTATTTATGCCGGAAAAGCTGCTTTTATTATATTGTGCAAGGCTACAAAAATCAACCGGAATATAAGTCAATTATTGTACGGAGCGACATTGTTTGGGAAGAAAACGGTTCTATATAATAAATATATCGAAGACCACAAAGAATAGCAGGGAGGATGTTTGATTTATGGCATTCAT
>JAEYLA010000288.1 GCA_023461495.1 Bacillota bacterium
CTGCGGTCAAAGAGATCCGCCACATTGCCTGAAAAGTCGCCCGCAAAGCGGAGGGTGTGCAGAGATTTGACAGGATATTTTTTGTTAAGTCCCAAATAGAGCACAAAACCGGAGCAGGAGTATTCCATTTTGGAAAGGAGTTTGTCCGTATATCTGCCTCTGTTTTCCGGCCGGGCAATCAGGTTTCGGACCGCATACGGAAAATCCGCGCTGCATACGACATAGTCCGCCGGTATGGTCATCCCATTGGCGCGCACGCCGCATGTACGCCCCTGCTGGATTAGAATTTCTTCTACGTTTTTATTGAGCTGCAACTTTCCGCCCAGTTCCAAGAACAGGCGCTTTAAGCCTTCCGCCATCGCGTACATCCCGCCCTTGATAAACCACACCCCGTACAGAAGCTGGATCATGGGAAGCACGGCGTACAACGGAGGAACGTCAAGCTTCGTGGCGCCGGTGTAGAGCGTGTGGAATGCCAAAGCCTTTTTCAGCCGGTCGTCTTTGACAAAGCGGGGGATGGACGCGTATGCGCGGCTGAGCGTGCGCAGGCGCAGCCCATGGTAAACGGACTTGGGATGAAGGAGGTCCCATGGGCCCCGGAAGGCGCGGGAAAGAAAGTGATTTTTTGCGGTAAGGTAGCGCCCATACGTGCCGGCAAGGTAGGAAAAATAGCCCTGCGCGTCGCGCCCGTCTACCCGCTCCAACGTGCGGGTCAGCTCTACGATATCCCCGGAAAACAGAAGCGGATCGCGGTTTTGAAACTGCAGCGTGAGCATGGGCTCCACGCGTTCCATCGAAATATAGTCGTCTGGGTTTTTGTTGCAGGCTTCAAACGCCTCGCGATAGATTACGGGCATCATGACCACGGTGGGGCCAAGGTCAAAGGAAAAGCCGTCCCCTGAGACCTGCTGCATCCTGCCTCCGAAGGCTGATTCTTTTTCCAAAAGCGTTACCTGATACCCGGCGAACTGCAGACGGGCGGCGGCGGACAGGCCGGAAATACCAGCCCCGATGACAATCACCTTTTTCATGACGCCACTCCTTCTGTGAAGAATCATTCCGGTCTACAGGTTATGATACCGTACATTGCGCGGTTTTTGTAGATAGCAGTGCACAAATGATGGACAAAGCATGTATAATTCACATTTTGTTTCATTTCTTTGAGCATCTCCCGTACATTGGTGGATGCGTCGCCTTGATCTATGTTTTACAGAAATGGCGGTTTGCTTTTAACGCGGATATCCCGATGATGAACTGGCAATGAAAAAATGAGGTGCGATATGAAGCGAACGCCTTTTAAGGGCCTGATGCGTAGGCTCTCCATCCGCATTCCCCTGCAGTTGATTTTGCTCTTAACCCTGATATTCGCCGCGGCTGCAATAGGTGCGGGGCACCTTCTTTCCCGTTCAACGGTCAGCCGCGCGCGGGAATCGCTGGGGACGATTGCAAAGAACAACGCCACTCTGGCGGGCGAATTCTTTCTTGGCATTGATACCAAGGCAAAGACGCTGGCGCAGACATTCAATATCCTTCGTACGGATGCAAAAAGCGCGTGGCAGACGGAGGACTCCGTTGAGAAGCTGCTGCGCGAAACGCTCAAGGAAGAACGCGTGTACTCCGCCCATGCCGCTTTTGCGCCGGACGCCTTTTTACCGGATACGCCAAAGGGTGTCTCCATACGCGTTTTTAGAAGTGGAGATACGCTGATGACCGAAGTGTTCCAGAATGCGGCGGTTTATAGCAAAATGGAATATTACGTCAGATGTAGCGAGACAAAATTGCCCCATATTACGGAGCCCTACGCTTATGAGAATAAGAAAAAAGAAACAGCCAGCATCGTGAGCGTATGCGAGCCGATTTTAGATGAACAAGGCAATTTCCTGGGCGTTGCGGTTCTCGATGTACTTGTGGGCGCGGTAGACGCCTTGCAATACGACGATGGCGGCTATTCATCCTCGTATGCATATCTGATGACAACAGAGGGCTCGTATCTTGCCCATACAAAGAGAAAAGAAGTGATTGGAACGTCCCTTCTCAAAAGCGACGAAGCGGGGGCGGAGGAAGTCCATGCGTCTGCCAGCCGCGCGGAGGGAGCGCTGCTCGATCAATATAAAAGCGCCGGAGGCGCGCCGCTCTATCTGTTTGTATATCCCCTGCAGGTTCCCGGCATGCAGGAGCGCATTGTAAGTGTGCTTGCTGTGGAGCAACAGGAGCCTTCGGGTAGAATCTTAAGCGAATTCCGCAGCATGCCATGGTTGCTTTTAGGCGGGATTGCCTGCTTTGGTGCTGCCGCTTCACTTCTGCTCAGACGCGCACTCAAACCTGTTGGGGAAATTGTGCGGTTTTCCGAAAAGCTGATGGAAGGAGACCTGGAGGGGGAACTGGATATACGCACCAACGATGAGCTTGCGGACATCGGTCAATCTATTACGCGCGTACGGGATACGCTTGTATCGTTGCTTTTTGAAACCGGCGCATTGACAGAGGCGGCACTTTCAGGCAACCTTTCCACACGTGCGGAGGAAGCGCGGCACAGGGGCGCTTACCGTGCGCTGATTGCGGGCGTTAACCGGACAATCGACGCACTGACCGAACCGATGGCGCAGGTCAGCCGAATGCTCAACAGCCTGTCAAAGGGAGACCTTGAAGACAGGCTTACGGGAGAATATGCAGGGGATTTTTTAAAGATGCAGCAATCGCTCAACGGTTCCGTAGAGAGCATCGCATCTTATATTGCTGAAATTTCAGGCATGCTGCAGCGTGTTGCACAAGGCGACCTTTCGGTGGAGCTCACACGGAAGTATGCGGGGGCGTTTGATGCGCTTAAGCAGAACATCAACGCTATCGTATATGAAATGAATGATATCATCGGCAATATCGGCATTGCGGCGGACCAGGTGGCGGCAGGCACCCGGCAGGTATCCTTCGGCAACCAGGCAGTCTCAGAGGGCGCTGCGGAGCAGGCGGAGGCAATTAGCGAGCTGACGTCCGCCATGGCTAAGATATCGGCGCAGACGCAGGAAAACGTAGGGCGTGCAGGGGATGCAAAGACGCTCTCGTTTGCCGCCATAGCGCGCGCAAAGCATGGCGAAGGGCAAATGGAGAACACGCAGGCTGCGATGCGGGAGATCTCCGCAGCCTGCAGAGAGATTTCTCGGGTGATTCGCATGATTGATGAGATCGCATTCCAAACAAATATTCTTGCCCTAAACGCCGCAGTGGAGGCGGCGCATGCGGGGGCGTACGGAAAAGGCTTTGCCGTGGTCGCGGAAGAGGTCAGAAGCCTTGCTGCACGCAGCGCGCAGGCGGCGCAGGAAACGGCGGAAATGGTGCACAGCGCGCTCAAAAAGACACAGGCGGGCGGCGAGAGCTTGCATAGTACAGCGCAGGCGCTGACGGAGATGGTACAGAGCATTGAAGAGGAGGCGGAACTTATCGGTGTCATTGCAAAAGCCTCCGGCGAACAGGCGGCGGGCATTGCGCAGGCGGATCGGAACGTTTCACAGCTTTCCCATGTGGTGCAGGCGAACTCCGCTACAGCGGAGGAGACAGCAGCCGCAAGCGAAGAGCTTTCCGGGCAGGCAGAGCTGCTAAAAGAACTCGTTGCCCGCTTTCAGACCAGGGCGGGCGGGGAAGAGGGCACAGCAATCTCGCGGCAGGAATATCGCCCCGAGGATACGGATGCATGCGGAGAAGAAGCATAGTCCCTCAAAGTAAAAGCAGATCGAAAAAGCGCAGCCGGAAAATATTCCGGCCACGCCCTTTTTGTGCTGTGCGGCAGGCTGCGCCGCCGCTGCTTTTTCGTATGGTTTAGCGGGCTACCGTGTTTCCTGCGAGACGCCCTTGATGGCGTAGATGGCCCAATCGTGCTTTGCAAGGGTAACAACACTCTCGCAATATGGGCATTTCGCGCTCTGGTTGATGGAAAGCGGCGCGCCGCAGCTGGGGCAGCGGACGCTGGTCACGGCGTCTTTAGCGGCAGTGAGCGTGCCGGAGGGCCGTACAAGGTCCCATTCGTACGTCATGAACCGTTCCTTCTGGGGATCGCCGGAGATAAGTTTTCCGGTCGCGTCATCTTTCGTATAGTCTACAATCCGGGTGTGCAGTTCAACAACGATGTGGTCGTCATTGCCGCGCTGGTAATAGCCGCGGGGCAGCACGCCAAGTACGGCGATTCGCTCTATGTAATTGGTGTAGCCCTGACGGCGTATGGCGTCAAGCTGGCGCTCCATCTGGCTGTACAGCGCATCGGTCAAATAGGGCCGCACAGAGGAAATGTTTTTATTCTGCCATGCGTCCTGCATCTGTACATACAGGTTTGCGAGCTTCTCCGTAAACGCCGCATGATCAAACCCGGGATCAAGCGCCTGATAACGCTCCATGGGGGTCAGTTGGGCGTCGCTTGTGCGCTGCCCGCCCGCCGGGGTGTTGGCGTTCCCCTTCTTTCCGGCCTTGATAAAAATCAATACAAAGATGATCAGGAACGGAGATATGATGAGAAGCTCAAAAAAGGTAAGCTCGCTGTCCCCTCCATCGCCGTCACTCCATGAAGAACCGCTGTCCCAGGAAGAAGAGCCGCCTCCGCCGCAATCGCTGTCCCCGGAGAAGCTGCCGAAATCTGCCCGGGAAGCGCTGGGCAGGAGTATGGCAAAGAAAAAGGCCAGGCACAGTATCAGCGCAATAAGCTGTTTCGCATTCTTCATGGAAATCCTCCGTTTCATCCGCATATGAACAGCAGGCGTTCTTTACGCTCCCTTAAGTCTATTCGGACAAAACGGGAGATGGTAGTATCTATTGGTTACCATTTGTATATAGAAATGAAAACTTTCGTCTTACTGATATAATGAAGCCCGCCAACCTGAAGGCTGGCGGGCTGATGTGCGTACCGGGTTACCGGCTGCTTTTTTAACGCGGCCGTTCGTTCAGCGCCCGGGCAAGCCGTGTGAGTGCTTCTTCGAGCGTGGCGCGCGGGCATGCGATGTTGATGCGCTGGAAGCCTTCGCCGCCGGGGCCGAACATCTCGCCCGGATCCAGCCAGAGGCCTGCTTTATAGACAATGAGATCGTCAAGCGGCTTTCCGGCAAGCCCAAGCGCGCGGAAATCCAGCCAGATCAGGTACGTGCCTTCCGGGTCCACCAGCCGCACACCGGGCATGTGCTGCGCAACAAATTCTTTTACAAACAGAAGATTCTGCAGCAGGTATGTCCGCAGTTCCTCCAGCCAGGGCTTGCCGTGCGCATAGGCGGCGCGGCAGGCGTCAAGCCCC
>JAEYLA010000289.1 GCA_023461495.1 Bacillota bacterium
CGGCGAGTATGCCGAGTTGCTTGAAGCGGCGGGCGTGGACACCGTGCCCGAGCTGAAAATGCGAAAAGCCGAAAACCTGTTCAAAAAAATGCAGGAGATTAACGAAGCCAAGGCGCTTGTCAGAAAATTGCCCTCAGAAAAGCAGGTTGCGGATTGGATTAGCCAGGCGGCGGAACTGCCGCGTATCCTGCAATACTGATTATGCATGGGGAAGCATACCGGGCATTTTGCAAACAAAACACCGCCGAAAACGTATCGGCGGTGTTTTGTTTCTGTAAGCCTGTTAAGAAGGAAGCGGGCGCTATCTCTCGTAATCGAGTACAAGCACGCGGTCTTCTCCCAAATTCCCCGGGAGGATGACGGCCTCGCTCTGGTTGAGCTTATGCACTTTACAGTTGCGCGCAATGGATAGAAGCGGCTCAATCCCATCGATGGGGGTGGTGAACTTCAGGTGCTGTGTCTGATAGTGCATGGGGATCAGCACACGGGTGCAGGTGCGGTTTGCAATCTCGCACGCGGCGGGCGCATCGATGGTATAGGTGCCGCCGACAGGGGAGAGCAGCACGTCCAGCCTGCCGAGTGCCGCGAACGCGTCTTCAGAAGGGAGCGCGCCAAGATCGCCAAGGTGCGCAAGCCGCACGCCGTCGATTTCAAACAGGAAGATCAGGTTGCTGCCCCGCTTTTTGCCCGCTACTTCGTCATGGAAGGAGGGGATGGCGGTAATACGGACGCCGCCCTTTTCATATACGCCCGCCTCCTGCAATACGGTAGGCGTACCTGCGATGGCGGCAAGATAGTTGTGGTCGCCATGCTGGTGGCTGACGGTGACGATATCCGCCGCAATGTCGTGTAGCGTGTAGCCTGTTTTCGGCTCGCAGGGGTCGGTGAATATTGCAAGGCCGTTTTGCGCCGTCAACAAAAAGCTGCTGTGTCCATACCATTTGATAATCATTGCTGTTCCTCCTGTCTTGGGGGCAAAGCCGTGTCCCCGTAAAGTAAAATAAGGCCATGGGATAAAATGCGGCAGGCAAGCTCCGCGACATGGCCGCTGTTCTTGCACAGCCCGGGCCTGAGCCTGGGCAGGACGCTGCGCGTCATGCTTAACAGCGCGTCGGAGGCTGCCAAAAGCCGCAGGCGTAGGCCGCGCGGGTGGTGGAAGCGTTCCGGAACCGCAAGGAGCAATAGCAACGCATGTTCTACCGCCCTGTTTTCCGGGCAGCAGGGCGTACAATCCGCCTTTCTTGCAAGCATCCACATGCGGTGGGCCGTATAGGCAATGCGCGCATGCGCGGCGTCCTCGCATTGGCAGGGCGGGCCGGAGGGTTGTACCTGCGGGTATACGGCAAGCGCGCTTATGAGCAGCGCGTCGTAAAGCTCCTTTGTCAGGTCAAACAGCAGATGGCCGCCGCTGTGTGAGACGCGGCGTATGGGGTCTGCCCCGAAAAAAGGCGGAAACGGCAGTGCTTTTTGCAGCTTCTGCGCAAGCACGCCTGCATCCTGCCCAAGCCTGAGCGGTGCGGCACACCGTATGGCGGCACCCTCGGCAGGGCAATCAAACGCCTCTGCAAGGATGGATTCGCCCGTAATTGTGCTGCAAACAGCCGCAAGGTAAGTACGCAACGCCTCCAATTGACCAGTCATGCGCGATTTACCCCTTTTTATATATTATAACAGGATACTGTATGCAAGAAACGTTGTCAAATGTTTTTGCAGCCGGGAGTTCAGTTTGTTGCATTTTGGGCGGATCGCTTGTGGGCAGGCCAACATTTGGGTATGATAGTACTATCTTATTACTAAAGTGAGGAACGCATGCAAAACACGATCTATTTGAGCAATGTTTATGATCCGTACCATAACCTTGCGCTCGAATCGCTGTTGTTTGACGCGCAAGGCGGCGGCGTTACGCTTTACCTGTGGCAGAACCAGAATACGGTGGTCATCGGGAAAAACCAGAACGCCTGGAAGGAATGCCGCACACAGCTTTTAGAGCAGGAGGGTGGACGCCTTGCAAGGCGTTCTTCGGGCGGGGGCGCCGTATTCCATGACCTTGGCAACCTGAACTTCACGTTTCTTCTGCCGCGCAAATCGTACGATGTGCACAAGCAGCTTTCCGTCATCCGGCAGGCCGCGGCGTCGTTCGGCATCGAAACGGAGTTTACCGGCAGGAACGATCTTGTAGTGCAGGAAAGCGGCGCAAAGTTTTCCGGCAACGCTTTCCGCTTCGGTTCTGATGTGGCCATGCACCACGGCACGGTGTTGATCAATGTGGATATGGCAAAGCTTGCGCGCTATCTTGCGCCCTCGCCGGATAAGCTTGCGGCAAAGGGCATCGAAAGCGTGCGCTCGCGCGTGCAGAACCTGCAGGAATTGAATCCCGCGCTGACGGTGGATACGATGAAGGATGCGCTCATCGATGCCTTTATCAAGACCTATGGCATTGCGCGTGTGGGGCAGGAGTTTCAGCTGGATGAGGAAAAACTTCAGTCCCTCACAGAGCTTTACGGCTCCTGGGAATGGAAGATGGGCAGGACGCCGGCGTTTGATATTGTGCTCGAGCAGCGCTTTGGCTGGGGCGGCGTGGAGATCCAGCTTTCACTGAGCAAAGGCACGATTGTGGACGCAAAGGTGTATTCCGACGCTATGGATGAAGCGTTTATTGAGCGCATCGCGCCGGTACTGCTTTGTTCCCCCTTCCAGTCCAAAGAGATGGCGGAGCGCATCCGCGCACTGCGGCAGGCGCAGGCGGGCGAGCTTGCGGATTGGATATTGGAAAAGGGGTTTTAAGGCGGATATCGTATTGCGGGGCAGGGCGTTTTACGCACTGCCTTTTTCTTTATTTATGGGCCTGGTGCGCTTTACAAACCCTTTATATCCTGCCATGATCGTTCATCATAATTTCACCTTGCACTGCTATAATTACAGGCCCGCGCTATGGTATACTGATAACGGATCAAGCGCCATGTGAATGCCATATATGGAAATAATGAGGATGCCATGAAGCGAAGCCTGTGCCTGTTTCTCCTTGTGATACTGCTGCTCACGGCGGTTTCGGCCTGCAAAGCGCCGGCTGCCGTGGACGCGCGGGATCAATTTTTACAGCTGATCAATGCCGGCGAATTTGAGGCGGCATACGGCATGCTGCATTCTTCCGTGCGCTATGATGCGGACAGAGAGGCAAAGGACAAAGCGGAGGATAAGACACAGCCCGTCAACCGTATTTCCAAGGAACAGTTTATTGCGCGCTACAAGGCCATCTTTGAGGAGCTTGACATCACGGGCCTTTCATACACGCCCGTTTCCGAGGTGGAGGGTGAGGCCATCTGTGTGTACGATTACCGCCTTCATTATGAAAGCAGCCTCATTGGCGAAGAGGAGATGCAGTTCCGCATGTCCGTACGGCGCGAGAACGGCGTATGGACGGTGGAGTGGACGCCCGCGCTGCTGTTTCCGGAAATGATCTTTGGCGATACGATCCGCGTTGGAAAAACCGCGGCGCAGCGCGGGGAGATTTTAGCGGACGGCGTGGCGTACGCGCAGACGGTCAAGGCGGTGAGCGTGATCGCCGTGCCTACAAAGATTGAGGATCAGGGCCAGTTTGTAAGGCAGACGGCGATGCTTCTCAATATGTCTATCGAGGCGGTGGAAAAAAAGCTCAAGAACGTGTACGGGGATTTTGCCATTCTCAAGCAATTGTACCCGGACGAACTGACCCAAAGCCTGGAGGAGCAGCTGCTGCTTATCCCCGGCGTGTCCATCGATAAAAGCAATTTCGGCACGCTCCGGTATTATCCGAAGAAGAGTACGCTTGCGCATATCATCGGCTATGTCGGCGCGGCCTCCGCGGAAGATTTAAAAACGCTCACCGGCAGCGAAAAGGGGAACGATGTATACAACCTCGATTCGCGCATCGGCAAAAGCGGGCTCGAGAGCATCTATGAAAAACAGCTGCGCGGCGTCGACGGCTATTATGTCTATATCAGCGCTTCGGACGGCCTCAACAAGAAGACGCTCTATGAGCAAAAAGCCGAAAATGGCCTGGACGTACAGCTCACGCTCAACCCGGAGCTGCAGGAGCGTGCGGAGGTGCTCTTAAAATACTCCCTCTTTGGCGAGGATACGGCGGGCGCTGTGGTGGTGCTAAACCCGAGGACCGGCAAAATCGAGGCGATGGCAAGCTACCCGTCCTTTGACCTCAACCTGTTTGCACGCGGCATCCCGGAGGCGGAGTGGCAGAAGCTGAGCACGCAGAAGAACGCGCCGCTCTTTAACCGCCTGACGCGCGGCCTGTATCCGCCGGGTTCCATCTTCAAGCCCTATACGGCTGCGGTGGCGCTTGAAAGCGGGGCAATGTCGCCGGACTCCGCATTCCCCATGAACAAGGAAACCATTGAGGAGGACAAATGGCTCCCGTCCGACCGGGGGGAATTCGGCCCCTGGGGCTATGCCGCCATTACCCGCGTGCACCTTGACCACAGGCATTCGCCGCCGCTCAACATGCACTCGGGCATGATCGACTCAGACAATATCTATTTTTCCTACGCGGCGCTCAAGACCGGCGTGGACGCGTTTGTGCGCTTTATGGAAAACGCCGGGTATGCGGAAAGCGTTCCGTTTGATACGGCGGTGCTGCCAGCACAGCTTAAAAATGAAAAGTCCGAATGGTCGCCCATGCTGCTTGCGGAAAGCTCCTTCGGCCAGGGAGAGGTGCTCGTCACCCCCTTGCAGGCGGCGTGCCTGTTTTCTGCCTTTGCAAACGACGGCAGCATAGAGACGCCTTACCTTGTGGATGGCGTGTACCGCACGGAGGGTGCGGAATATGTCGCCGTAACCCGGCATGAAAACAGCGTATGGAAGGCGAATGTGGTCAAAAAAAGCACCGTCGATACCCTGACACCCATGCTGGAAGACGTTATCGAATCCGGTACCGGCTATTGGCTCAGGCTGGACAACATTGCGGGAAAGACGGGAACGGCGCAGATCGGCAACGACAGGAGAAAGGAAATCAACTGGTTTGTGGGATATCGTCTGAGGACCAACGAGGACAGGCTGGTACTCGTCATGCTCGAGGTGCCAGCAAACGCAAAGGCGTTTTCCATGACCAAGTTTGATATCGCGCGGGAGCTGTTAAAGTGACGGAAAAACGGCACATGCCGCATTGTACGCGCTCAAGCGCGGATAATATATAAAGCGGGAGAAACGTATCTTAAAAAACGGTTATAGTATATATAGAGGGCGGGGAGAACGCGCTCTTTACCGGGAAAGAGGAGTATCGTAAATCCATGGAGCAAATCAACAACATCTGTATTTTCGCTTCCTCAAGCGAGTTGATCGAACCGAAGTATTTTGTGCTTGCAGAAGAGCTGGGAAGAGCCGTTGCGCGTATGGGCGCGGGCATGGTGTTTGGCGGCGGGCAGCGCGGCCTGATGGGCGCGGTTGCGCGCGGCGTCAAAGCGGAGGATGGGCGCATCGCGGGCGTGATTCCGGCGAAACTGAACCTGCCCGGCATCGCCTATCCGGAGTGCACCGAGTTTTATGAAACGGAGACCATGCACCAGCGCAAGCAGCGTATGGAAGACCTCTCGGATGCGTTCATAGCACTTCCGGGCGGATTCGGCACGCTTGAAGAGGTGCTCGAGGTGATTACTTTAAGGCAGATCGGCTACCACAATAAGCCCATCATCCTCATCAATCTGGACGGATTTTTTGACCCGCTGCTGGAGCAGTTTGAGCGGCTGTACGCCGAAAGCTTTTCGGATGTCGTTTACCGCGCGCTGTATACCGTTGTGGGCGACGCAAAAGAAGCGATTGCGATATTAACCTCCTATGTCCCGGTAAAGCTGCCCGACAAATTACAGGTCATGGAGGCCAGCGTATGAAGAAGACGCTTTCACCTGCGCCTATGATGGAGCACGAACACGAAAGAGACATTGTCATGGTTTGTGTGACGCGCCAGCGCACCTGCGCGCGGCTTGTGGAGCGCGGGGAAGAGATTGCCCACGCGCGCAGCCTGCCGCTGCACATCGTGCACGCTGTCAGAACCGGGGAGAATTTCCTGGGAAATGCCGTGGAGGGCGAGGCGCTCGAGTATCTCTTCACTGCGGCCCAGCTTGCGGGGGGCTCCCTTGCGATGCTGCGCGCGGATGATGTGGAGGGCACGTTAGAAGCCTATGCAAAGGCCCACAAGGCCGCGGTGCTGGTGCTTGGCGCATCCCCCAGTAGTGCGGAAGACAGCTTCGTCTCCCAAATTAGGCGCCGCCTTCCAGAGATGAAGGTGGAGATCGTCTGACGGGGAATAAAAACAGAACATCAAGCGAAAAAGCGGCGAAGACCCCGGCGTATACCGGGGTCTTCTTCTGCCAGTTGCCAGTTTTTTTAGAAAAAATACAGCGCGCCGACCACCGCGCATGCTGCAAACGGAAACGCGATATCCCAGCAACGAAGCGGCACAGGCTGGTAAATGGTGCGCGCGGCGCGCGCGTCAAAGCCCTTTGACTCCATGGCGATGGAAAGTGCCTCCGCCCAGCGGGCGGATTTGACCAGCAGCGGCTTTAACAGCCTGGGGGAGACGGGGGAAACACGTATGCCCCGCGTATGGAACGCCGCGCGGGTCTGGCGGTATTCCCGCAGCATGGAAGGCAGTATTCCCCATGCCGCAAGCAGGCCGTAGGCAAATACGGCGGGGAGACTGAGCTGCTGGTGCATGGATTGCACCAGCAAGATCCGGTCCGTCGTGAGGGCCAGCAGCAGGCCAAGCCCGCCAAAGGCCAGCACGCGGCTGGAAAGCACCAGCCCGTTGTACACGGCGCTCCCGGCAAACAGGAAACGCGCCTCGTTCACCGGCATGCCGCTGTCTGCACGGAAATGGTAGCCGGTAGAAAACGTGCCCGCCGCCATCAGAAGGATTGGCAGCAGCGTAAGCAGGAATACCCTGTAGTTGATGCGGGAGCATAGAAGCAGTATCAGGCAAAGCCCGAACACGGAAAAATTGAGTACCGGGTCCTGCACAAGCGGCAGGAAAAAGGTCGGCAGAAGCAGGCCGATGCTTTTGTAAGCCGGGTTAAGGGCATGCATGGAGCTTGCCCCCTTCCAGGATATACTGCGCATCCGCGTATTCGCGGGCGAGCTTCCAATCATGCGTGGAGAAAATGACGGTAACGTCCTTCTGCCGTACGGCGTCCTGCAGCGCATCCATAATCGCAAGCGTATGCCCGCGGTCCTGGGCGTAGGTGGGCTCATCGCAGATGAGCAGCGTGCAATCATAAGAAAGCAGCGCAGCGACGCCAAGCCGCCGCTGCTGGCCCTGGCTGAGCATATAGGGTGAAAGCCTCCGGTAACGCCACAGCCCGGTGCCGCGCAGCACCCGCTCGGCCTCTGCGGCCGCTTCTTCCTGGCGCAAGCGGTGCTTGAGGCCCAGCAGCACTTCGTCATATACCGTGTCCGCTACAAACTGGTCCTGCGGGTGCTGCACTACAAAGCCAATCCTGCCGCGGCGCAGCATGCGCCTGCGAAAGGGACGGCCCATAAAGCAGATATCACCGGTATACGGCACAAGGCCTCGCAGCGCCTGAAACAGCGTGGTCTTGCCGCTGCCGCTTGCCCCGGTGACGGCGTACATCCGCCCTGCGGAAAACGCGGCGTCAAGGCAATTCAGGATCGTCCGCTCCCCATACCGTACGGTAAGCCCTTTTAGGGTAAGCAGCAGCTGTTCCTCCTGCGTCTTTTCCGGCCTGCTGGCCTGATAGGGCATCCATGGCGCATCGACGCCAAGCGCTGTAAGCTCCGCGTCGCTTTCCCGGTCGGGCCGCAGTCCTTCCTTGATGAGGCGTCCGTGCGCGTCCATTACCTTGATTTCTTCGGCAATGCCTGCCCAGTGCTCCAGCCGGTGATCCACCGCAAGGATGGAAATGCCACGCTCCCGGTGCAGGCGCAGCAGCTGCTCCGCAATCCGTCTGGACGAGGTTGCGTCGAGGTTTGCAAAAGGCTCGTCCAGAAGGAGCCATTGGGGGGAAAGGCAGCTTAGGCATGCAAGCATGACCATCTGCTGCTCTCCGCCGGAAAGCGTGATGAGCCTTTGCGCTTTCAGGTGCCCAATGCCGCAAAAGCGGAGGGCGTCGTCTATGGCGCGCGCCATTTCTTCCCTCGGCGCGCGTTTGTTTTCCAGGCAGAACGCAAGCTCGTTTTCCACTGTGTCCATGCAAAACTGCAGCGGCGGGTTCTGGAACATCATGCCGGTGAACGCGCAGCGGGGAACGGGGGAGAGGGCCGCCGGGTCCACACCGTTGACCAGCACCCGTCCGTGATGCAGTATACCGCCGTGCTCCGGGTAGATGCCTGCGGCAAGGTACAAAAGCGTGCTCTTTCCGCAGCCGGAAACGCCGGTCAATACCGTGATGCGGCCGCCGTCAAAACGTGCGCGGAAATTTTGCAGGATAGCATGCTTTTCCTCCCCTGCATAGCCGAAGGTGACGTCCTCAAAGAGAAGCACGCCGCTCATACACAGCCTGCGGGCAAGAACGCGTTGGTGTATTCCGTCTCCCTGCGGCGGTCATAGAACCCGTTTGCGATCAGCCAGTCCGCCATCGGATCCCAGCGGGAGGATTGGATTACGCCCCAGCGGCCGCGCGCGTCGAGCAGGATCGGGGACAGGTGCTTCTGGCTGCGGATCAGGAGTGCGTCTGAAACATCGGGCAGGCAGTCGCGGATGAGCAGCACCGCTTCTTCCGGGTGCGCCGCGGCGTACACATACCCGCGGGAGAGGGCATGCAAAAACGCTTTTGTTTCCTCCGGGAAACCGTTTAAAAACGCGTGCGTGCCGGCAATACTCGGCGCGCAGAAATTAAACAGCGGATCGATATCCGCAAGTGCAAAGTAGTTGATCTCCCGGCCCGCCTCGAGAAGCTCCTGATTTTCCCAGTTTTCATATACCCAGGTGGCGTCCGCCTCAGAGCCGAGTGTAGAGACAATATCGCCCACATCCATGGGAACAAGGCGCACCTTTCCATAATCGCCCCCGCACAGGCGCATGGCCTCGCCGATGACGCCGTGGAACCATTTGGGCGTCCAATGTGTCAGGCGCTTTCCTTCGAGGTTCTTGGGGGAGGTGATGCCGCTTTTCTTCAGGGAAACGATGCCCGAGTCGCACCGCTGCGTCAGGGTGGCCACGGCGGTCAGCGGGACGCCCTCGGCGATCTTCTCCAGTATGGAAATCTCGGGGCCAAGTACAAAATCCGCCCCGTGCGTGTCCAGCACTCCATGCACATCGCCTGAAATCTGCACGGATACGTTGGCGTCCTGAAAGTAGCCCAGCTTTTCGGCCACAAAGAAGCCGGTATGGTTGGTGTTTGCAAACCAGTCCAGAATAACGCGGATCTCTTTCATCAGTCTTCCTCCGTCTCATCCACCATCGCGCGGGGGACGCTCAGGCCATAGTTCTTGAGCACGCCCGTACGGGCCAGGCCATCGCATGCAAGCTTTGCAATCGCGCCGGAAAACAGCACGGCGCTTGCAAACCGGACAAGCAGCTTTGCAAGCAGGGGCCCCGGGGCGAGAAGATAATTCTGCAGGTAGTAAAGCTCATAGAGGAAGATGAAGAGTGCCGCGCATATGGCCGAGAGGCACATGGAGAGCAGATTGTATTTCCTGTAGCGGAACAGCGCAAACCCAAGCTCGCAACCCGCGCCCTGTATGGCGCCTGTCAAAAGCAGCACAAGGCCGCCCGCGTTGCCCATTAAAAGCTCTACTGCCGCGGCGAGCACTTCCGCAATGAAGGCTGCTCCGGGCTTGCGGATGATATAGGCCGCAATCGTCGCCGCCATGAACCAGACGCCGTAGATGAGTTCAAACCCGAACGTGGAGAGGCCTGCGGGCGTCAGGAGCGTTGAGAGCACCAGCCCGCCGTTGAATACGGCCAGATAGACCACGGCAAACAATACGCCCAGTATGGCCATCAGAATAACGTCCTTGAGTTTCCATTGCGATGCGTGCATGAGAATCCTCCTAAAATAAAATGCAATATAAAAATCGCCGTCCAGCCATGAAAGCTGAACGGCAATTCAATATTCTTGTCCTGAGCTCCCTACGATGGCATTACCCAACAGGTTCAACGGGTCATGGGCACATTTTGCCCAAATCTCAGCCGGATTGTTCCAGCCCCCCGACAATATGCAATTGTACGCTTGGAGTATAGCATGCATCGGCTGCACGCGCAATAGTGGGGCGCGAATTTCTTATATGCCCGGAATCAGGCGCAGCAGCAGGTTGGAGTTGTAGAAGAAGCTTCCGAAGTACGAGGCATCGATCAGCTCCGCCGCCTTAGGGAGTATGATCAGCACGATTGGCACGAGCAGGAAGAGGAGGTACATCGCCAAAAACCCGCGGATCAGTCCAAAGCATGCGCCAAGCAGCCCGTCCGCCGTGTGCAGCACAGGCAGCCCCCGCCTTGCATAGGCGACCAAGTGGATGACAAACGCAAATAGCATTCGCAGCACAAGAAACAGCAGCAACACCCCAAGGAGGTTGATAAAAACGCTGACGATGGTCAGGTTAAAATATTCCCCCAGCGTTGTGGCGCCATCCGCCAGGAACGCTTCCCGGGCGATATTTTCAGAAATTCGCTCGCCCATGGGCACAGGCAACGTGGCGTTTTCCATCACGCCTGAAAGCTGCTCCGCGCTGATGGAAGCGATGGATGTATTTGCAAGCTCCACATCGCCTACAAATTCCGCGCCCTCCGTATAATAGAGCGCCATATTGTAAAGCTCCGCGTCCGCTTTGATGGCGTTGGTGACAAGCGGGCGCATCGCCAGCGCAAAGACGAACGCAAGCACATACGCGCCAAGTGAGAGGATGGTGTGCAAAAAGCCGCGGTAAAACCCGCTCAACAGAAAGAACGCGAACAGCGCGAGCACGGCGATATCGAGTATATTCATAAAGGCCTCCATTGAAAAAGTTCTGCTGTTCCGGCGCTTTTGGCGCGATCAGGCCACCTTGACCGTATAGCAGGCGGACGCGGACTTTAACAGCAGCGTCCCGGCGTCGATTTTTTCGGCGGAAGCCACCTGCGCCGCCACCTTGCGGGCATTCAAAAGCTTTCCTTCGGCGCTGTATACAGTATAACCTCCGGAAGTAACGGCAACCAGCTTTCCGCCCATCATAAAGGCGTCCACCGTATCGGGCGGCAGTTGGAACAGCCGCTGGGTCGTGCCCGCCACATCCGCATCCTTTACGGTGAGCAGCTTTACGGTGCCCGGCTTTTCCGCGCTCCGCGGGCGCAGAAGGAACAGAGGATTGGAGGATACCTCAAAGTCCATCACATCCCAGCCGTAGAGCATTTCCCGGTAGCTTTCGCGGTTGCCTTCGAGCGAATAGCGGATAAGCTGGTTGGTGCCCACCGCGTAAATGCCTGAGGAGGTAAAATAGATATGCTCGATAAGCTGGTTCTGCACCTGCATGACGCCGCTTGTGGCGCTGCGCGTCATATCATAGATGGTGATGGTGGAAAGCGGCGTCCCGCTGTCGAGCGACATCGTAAGCACATACAGGTATTCCGTGCTTCCCGCGGTATAGAACCCGTAATCCACAATAAACTGGCCGGGGAAGGTCAATTGATCCTTCTGCGCGCCCGACTTATCAAACACCTGGATGGTTTCGGTGCCGTTGTCCGATTTGAGCGCCGCCACCGTGGTGGAACCGCAGGTGACATATAAAAGGGAGCCGCGGAATTCGAGCTCATAGGTTGCGCCGATGACTGTGACCGCCGCGCTGTTGTAGAGCGCATGCAGGGTTCCGCTGCCTGCAAGCTTGACGTCGGTTGTCTTTACGGGCGCCTCATAGTCGTTTTTCTCGTTTCGGAGGTCCTTATAATAGAGTGTACCATTCTTGATGTACAAAAACCCCTGCCCGGTAAAGTGGACGTTGTCCTGCGGTGAAAAGGGAAGCTCGGTCAGCGCCGCCTCAGAGGACGCCGAATTGCCCAGCAGCAATATTCCGGCAAGGACGCCGGCAATGATCAGCAGCAGGAGCCCAAAGAGCAGCAACAGGCGCAATGCCGTTTTGCGTTTGTTCTTTGCTTTACGCGGATGTCTTGTTTCCATGCATCAGGCTCCATTTCTTTAAAGGGCGCAGGAGTCGCGCCTCGTATCGCTAGGTGTGCCTTGGAGGCATGCCCCATGCAAAAAGGACTATGGCCCGCACAAGGCGCGTTCAAGCGTCACAGTTCATACAGGGAAAGGACCTGATTCGCTACGGCCTCCTTGGTGGTTCTCAAATCCATCGCCTGCTTGACAAGGTAGCGGTGCGCCTGCGTTTCCGTCATGGCGGCATGCTCCATCAGGGCAAACTTCGCGCGGTCCACAAGGCGCAACTGCTCCAGTCTCCGTTCAAGCGCACGCTTTTCGAGCAGCATGTGATTTAGCCGCGTATGCGCGGCGAGCGCGATTTTTGCCATATGCAGCAGGCTGCTTTGCGCCATGGGCTTGGATAAGCACAATACGCCGCTTGTCTCCACGCGTTCACAAACATCGTCGAGCAAATCCGCCCGGATGAGCAACAGGATGCCCGCGGCGGTATTCGCCGCAACATCGAGCGCGAGATCATGCCCGAATTCATCCGTCAGCGGCGAATTGATGATCACCAGGCCAAAATCGCCTTCCGGAAGGAGACGGCGCGCCTCTGCGCCGCTTTGCGCAAAGGTGAGCTCGCCCGGTATGGCGTCGAGCATTTCCTGCAAAAGCTGCCTGCCCTTGACTGTGCTCGAAATCACTAAGATACGGTTCGTTGCCGCCACCTCCTTTCCGTGTAACGAACGATCAGGATCAAACGTCAAACAACGGGTCTTCGAGCGTGGGGAGGGCGGCAGGCTCGTATTTGTCCGCTTCACGCTGCACCTGGAACAGGTGGGTTCTTACCTCTTTGGGAAGCACGCGGGAAATAAACGCGCTGTTTTGTGCAAACTGTACGGCGTCAAGCAGGGTCAGCGGCAGGCGCGGGCAGCAGGCGGCCGCGGCAGCGTCGGCGTTCGTTAAATCCACATCCGTCGCGGCGGGCAGCGGCAGTTTTTCGCCTACACCTTCGAGCCCCGCTTCAATGAGCAGCGCGAACGCGAGGTAGGGATTGACGGCGGGATCCGGCGCGCGCAGCTCCATGCGGGAAAATTCTCCTTCGGCCGCCGGGATGCGGATCCATTGTGAACGGTTTTGGTGGGACCAGCTGACAAAGCCCGGCGCTTCCATCTTGCCCAGGCGTTCGTAGGAGTTGGGCATGGGGTTTAGTATAAAGGTCATATCCGAAGCGCGCCTGAGGATGCCGGATAAAAAGCTTTCCGCCTCAGGGGAGGGCGCGCCGTTGATCTCAAAGAGGTTCGTCGTGCCGGACAGCAGGCTGATGTTCACATGCAGGCCGCTGCCGATGACGCCGGGGATGGGCTTGGGCAGAAAGGACGCATAGAGGCCGTTCTTGTTCGCAACGGTGCGGATGACCTGCTTGAGCGTCAACAGATTGTCCGCGGCGCGCAGCGCGCCCGCGTATTTTAATACGATCTCATTCTGGCCCGGCCCCGCCTCATGGTGAGAGCTTTCCACATTGATGCCCATGGTCTCAAGCGTCAGG
Source organism: Bacillota bacterium (assembly GCA_023461495.1). Lineage (GTDB taxonomy): Bacteria > Bacillota > Clostridia > Christensenellales > CAG-138 > JAEYLA01. Next base: position 13,606 of record JAEYLA010000289.1, read on the forward strand.
CAGATTTCGCGGCGCACATTTTCACCGCGGTCACGCGGGGCAAGGTCCAGATATCCGGCATGGTCGTGCGGGGTGCGCGTCGGGTTGCCGTTTTCGTCCAATTGGAAGAGGAAAAATTCGCATTCCACGCCAATCTGGCAGGTGTAGCCCATTTTTTGCGCCTTGCGCGCAGCCTCGCGCAGGAGATTGCGGCTGCTGCCCGCAAACGGCGTGCCGTCCGGATGCTGGATATCGCACAGCAGGCGCGCTACGCGTCCCTGCTGCGGCCGCCATGGGAGCAGGCAAATGGTGTTCGGGTCCGGCTGGAGCATCAGGTCCGATTCCGCAATGCGCAGGAATCCGGGCACGGCGGAGGCGTCAAAGGAGATGCCCCCGGAGAGGCCGTGCGCAAGCTCGGAGCTCATCAAAGAGATGTTGCGTCCCCGGCCAAAAAGATCGCAGAACACCAGCCGCACGAATTTGACGTCATTTTCCTCCACAAAGGAGAGGATCTCTTCCTGTGTATAACCCATGCCGAACCTCCTGTATAAAATGCAGCTTCCTGTTTTTGCAAGAATAGTGCAGGATTACCTGCGCATTACCGCGCGAAAAACGCCTTAAATGATTCATGCACACCCTTTGTCTGCTCATGCACACGGGGTGTGCATGGACAAGGCCCCGTTTTTGGGCATCGGTGGATAACTCTGTGCATAATGTTCATAACTCCTGTGCAAAACCTTCTGACAACTGTGTGCAAAACCATTTTCAGTCCTTGCATGTGCGAAGGAATGTGTTCGATTTTACACGGATTTTACCGAACAAACGGTTTCTTCGTCGCAAAAGTACGGGTTATACGGAAACGGCCGGTTCTAATGTTCCGTAATAACAAAATTCCCCAAACAGCCGTTT
>JAEYLA010000290.1 GCA_023461495.1 Bacillota bacterium
GGCCACACAAAGGGCGTGTTAAAATACTCCGTCAGCGCCAACGCAATGGTACGGGCAATCTGATCCGTATTGTCCGTAATCCAGTCCGCATCTTCCTCGTTGTCATGGTACGCAAGCTCGATAAAGGCGGAAGGCGCTCTGGTCTGCACCACCTCACCGATGCTTGTGGTAGGAATGGCCCGCACCAGATCAGGATCGGGATAAATATCCCGAATGTTTTCCGCGATGATGTTTGCAGCAGTCTGCCCGCGTTGGCTGTTTGGCGCGTAGTAAATGTCCGACCCGCGTATGGTTCCATAACGTCCCTCCGGCGCGGCATTGGAATGCAGCGCAAGGTGCAGGTCGTAATCCCCGGCGTTGGACGCGCGGATAGAGGTCCTTGCCGTCATTTCCGGCGTATTGCGCGTAAAGCGGATTCCGCTTGCGCGAAGATAGGGTTCCAGCGCATCCGCCAGCACATTCATGTGGTATTCTTCACTGCCGCCTGTGACATATTCGTTTGATTCTTGTGTGGAAGGGCTCAGATAGATATTCGGCAAAACGCTCACCTCCCAATGGAATTGCGGCGCGGATACAATAAAAGGCCGCACCTGTTTCCACTATATGCCGCAACCTCCAATCTTGCGCGGGAAAAGAATACTTCTTGCCCGTTTCGGAAAAAGTACAGCCGTAGGTGTGTTTGAAAACGCGAGATGCCGGATGTTTTGGGAAAAGCAAAGCGAAACAAGACAATTGCGGCTTTCAGACCGCCCATAATAGGAGGCAAAATGTTTATTCTGTTTTTGCGCGCAATCATATTATACCTGCTGATTTTTACGGTCATTCGCCTGATGGGAAAGCGCCAGATCAGCGAGCTGCAGCCCTTTGACCTTGTGTTTACGCTGTTGATTGCAGACCTGGCGTCCGATCCCATTGCGGATACGAGCATCCCCCTTGTCTACGGCATCATCCCGATACTGGCGCTGTTCTTGCTACAGCAGCTTGCAGCGTGGGCTTCGCTTAAAAACGAACGAATCCGGAAGGTGCTTGCAGGCAAGCCACAGGTGATTATTTCGCAAGGCAAAGTGCTTGAAGAAGTGATGCGCAGTTCCTATTATTCTCTGAGCGATTTGATGGAGCAGTTGCGCGGAAAGGACATCTTTGACATTGCCGATGTCGCCTATGCGATTATTGAAACGGACGGAAGCCTGAGCGTGCTGTTAAAAGGAGACCAGCATACGCCGACCATAGAGGATATGCATTTGAAGCCGCATGCGGAACGGCTGCCGGAGATGCTTGTGCTGGATGGTAAGACGCACCACAAGGCGCTCAAGCACTGCGGATGCACCGAATCCTGGCTGCATGAGCAGCTCAAGGCCATGGACTACGCCTCCCCCGCCGAGGTGTTTTTTGCAAGCCTGTCGCCGGATGGCACGCTGCATGCCCAAGGGTATGAAAAGTTAGGGGGCCGGATGGCCTCGCGCAAAACGAACGTGCATTTTGGTGAAGCCAATGGCTAGACGCATTGCAAACTGCATCGCCCTTCTTATTTTGGTCGGCCTCTTTGTGTTCCCAAGCCGCTTTTTATGCGAATTGTCCGATGAAATCGTGTCTGTCGCGGAGGATACGGTGGACGCCGTCCACAGGCAGGACTGGGACGCGGCGCAAAACAATATGCAGGCGATCAATACGCGGTTCCGCAAAACAAAGGATACCCTGCAGCTGTTCCTGCACCACGGGGCGGTCGAGCAATTGGACGGGGACCTTCGCGCAACACTGCAGCTCATCCACTCCCAGGATGAGGCGCAAACGCTTATGGAACTGGAGTTCATCATCAGTACGGCCATGCATTTAAAATGCATCGAAACATTCAACTGGTCCACATTTTTATAAGCGTACCCATTGCCGCCCGCCTTGCGCTTTGTACAGCTGCGCAGTATGATGAAGCATATTGTGTTTTGTCCGCAGAAAATGATCGATTTTTACGCCGGAGATATCCAGCGTATCAATCATTTTTTGAAGGTATACGCCCTTGCAAAGAGCATCGGCGAATGCGAGGGGCTCTCAGAAGAGGCCCGGCAGGTGCTTGAGATCGCCGCCGTCACGCACGATATCGGCATCAAGCCCAGCGAAGAAAAATACGGCGATTGCACAGGCGCCCATCAGGAGCTCGAAGGGCCGCCTGCCGCCCGCACAATGCTCCAAGCGCTTGGGTATGCTCCCGCGCTTATAGAGCGCGTCTGCCATCTCATTGGGCACCACCATACCTACACGGATATTGATGGATTGGATTACCAAATCCTTGTGGAAGCGGACTTTCTTGTAAACCTGCATGAAGGGGATTGCAGTGTTGAAGCCATACGTTCCGTGCGGGAAAAGCTGTTCCGGACCGCTGCCGGAACAACCCATCTTGACCGGATGTTCCTACATGGCAAATAGCCAAATTCCCCGCTGTCTCTTATGCGAAAACAGGGCGGAATTGCTGGAAATCCGCGTATTTTTTTCTTCCACAAAAGGTTCTTAAATACAACACGAAAAGTTCACGTTCGGTTCATTGGGCGTTCATGAAAAAAAAGTACACTCTTGGTGTCGGAAAGAGTTCACTGATGACACCCCCCCAACACACTGGAAGCAACCGCCAGTGCCGCCCTCCGGTCTTCCCCGCCGGAGGGCACTTTTTTTACTTGTACAGGCGTCGTACGGAGGAATACGCCTTTGGGGCAACCGCCCGATTTTACCGGCGGGGTTCCGCGCCAAGTATATTGGAGTTGACTTCTTCCATGCACTCCAGTATAATGTGTCTGTGTTGCGCAGCCATGCTGCACACATTGCAACTGTACGGCTGTAACGTTGCATCAGAGGGGAGGGAAAAAGAAAATGGAAATCCGTGTTGGAGAAAACGAGACTCTTGAGAGTGCTCTCAAACGGTTTAAGCGCAAGTGCGCCCGCTCCGGCGTTTTGGCGGAGGTTCGCAGGCGTGAGCATTATGAAAAGCCCAGCGTGAAGCGCAAGAAGAAAGCGGAAGCTGCAAGGAAGCGTAAATATTGA
>JAEYLA010000291.1 GCA_023461495.1 Bacillota bacterium
GCTTTACCTCCGCCTCCGTTGCGTCAAGCCTGCCATAGCGGATGTTTTCAAGAACGGTGCCTGTAAACAGGTGCGTATCCTGCAATACGATCGCAAGCGAGCGCCGCAGGTCTGCTTTTTCGATCTCTCGGACGTCGATGCCGTCATACAGGATACGTCCCTCATTGACATCGTAGAAGCGGTTGATGAGGTTTGTAATGGTCGTCTTCCCTGCGCCGGTGGAGCCGACAAACGCGATCTTCTGTCCCGGCTTTGCGTAGAGGGACATCTCATCGAGCACCGGTTTTTCCGGCACATACCGGAATCCCACATCCTCAAGACGCACATCGCCTGTGACCTCCGTATACGCCGGCGTACCGTCTTCGTTGGCCTGCTTCCACGCCCAGATGCCGGTGCGCGTCTCACTCTCCGTGAGCGTGCCGTCCGCCTGTTTGACGGCATACACAAGGCGTACCTTGCCTTCATCCACCTCAGGCGCCTGGTCGATCAGGTCAAATATCCGTTCCGCACCCGCAAGCGCCTGCAGCACGGCGTTGAACTGCTGGGAAACCTGTACGATCGGCTGCGAGAAGGAGCGCGTATATTGCAAAAACGCCGCGAGCGTTCCAAGGTCAAGCCCGTACCCTACCGCCAGCAAGCCGCCCGTCATGGCGGTCAGCGCGTAGTGCACATAGGAAAGGTTGTTCATGACCGGCATCAGGATGCTTGCAAACGTGTTCGCACCCCTGGCCGATGTGTAAAGCTCCTCATTGAGGCGGCCAAAGTGCGACTGCGCTTCTTTTTCCCGGGAAAAGACCTTCACAACCTTCTGGCCTTCAATCATTTCCTCTATATACCCATTCGCGGCGCCGATTGCCTCCTGCTGCCTGCGGAAGTACATGCCGCTGCGCTTTCCGAGCGCTTGCACGGCCCACAGCATGACGCCGAGCATGACCACAACCAACACTGTGAGCACCGGGTTTAACAGCAGCATCACGATGAACACGCTCACCACCGTCAATGTAGAGGAAAGAATCTGTACAAAGCTTTGCCCCAAAAACTGCCGCAGCGTATCGGTATCGTTCGTGTAGCGGCTCATCAGCTCGCCATGGGTGTGTGTATCAAAATACTTGAGCGGCAGCCGCTGCATCTTAGCAAACAGATCGTTGCGGATGTTGTTGAGCGTCCCCACCGAAACGTTGATCATCAGCCGGTTATAGAGGTAGGCCGCCGCCACGCCCACGGCGTATACGCAGCCGATACGCACCAGCATGTACGCAAGGCCCGAGAGGTCCGGGTTCTTCTGACCGGCCAACGGCAGGATATAATCGTTGATCAGCGGCTTTAAGAAGTACGAGCCCGCAACGGAAGCACCCGTGCTGATGAGCACGCTGACCAGTACAATGATCAATTGAACGCGGTACGGCTTGAGGTACCCCAGAATGCGCCTGAGCGTACCCATCGCGTTCTTGGGGCCCCTTCCCTTCCCGCCCATCTTCTTCATGTCAGGCTTTGGCATATTCATCCACTCCTTTGTGCTGGGAGGCGTAGACTTCCCGGTAAATCCCGCTCGAGCCGAGCAGCTGTTCATGGGTGCCTACCGCGCTGACGCGCCCCTCATCCAGCACCACGATCTGGTCCGCGTCCATGATGGACGCGACGCGCTGGGCAATGATGATGGTGGTCATCCCGGACAGCTCCTGTTTGAGGCCGCTGCGGATGCGCCGGTCCGTATCGGTATCCACAGCACTCGTGCTGTCGTCCAATATCATGATCTTGGGGCGCTTCAACAGCGCGCGGGCAATGCAAAGCCGCTGCTTCTGCCCGCCGGAGAGATTCACGCCCCCCTGCCCAAGGTCGGTATCATACCCTTCCGGGAAGCCCATGATAAATTCGTGCGCCTGCGCAATGCGGCACGCTGCCGCGATCTGTTCATCCGTCGCCTCCTCATTGCCCCATTTGAGGTTTTCCCGTATGGTGCCAGAAAACAGGACGTTGTTCTGGAGCACCATGGCGACCGCGTCGCGCAGTGCCTTGAGGTCATAGCTGCGCACATCGTTTCCGCCCACCAGCACGCTTCCTTCATTGACGTCATACAGCCTTGGGATCAACTGCACCAGCGTCGTTTTTGCGGAGCCCGTCGCGCCCATGACGCCCACCGTCTGCCCAGGCGCAATGTTCAGGCTGATATTGCTCAACGTCGCCTCGCCGGAGCCCGCGCTGTAGCGGAAGCGTACGTTTTCAAACGCCACGCCGCCGTGCGGCACTTCCTGAATGCCGTTCTCCGGGTTCACGATATCCGTCTTTTCCTCAAGCACTTCCGCAATACGCGCGAATGACGCGCGGGTGATGACGATCATCATGAACACCATGCCCATCATCATCAATGATACGAGAATCTGCGTGGTGTAGCTGATAAAGCTCATCAGGTCTCCGGTGAGCATCGTGCCGTTGATGATACGCACGCCGCCGAACCAGGAGATTGCGATCATACATCCGTACATCACAAACATCATGGCAGGCATGATGAAGATCACGATACGCTCCGCGGCATACTGCAGCTGCATCACGCGGGTGGACGCCTGGCGGAACTTCTCCGTCTCATGGTCCTCGCGCACAAACGCCTTGACGACGCGGATGCCGATGAGGTTTTCCTGTACATTGCGGTTCATCACGTCGTACTCCGCCAGCATCTTTTTAAAGCGCGGATAGGCGGCGGTCATGACGATGATGAGCGTCACGGCGAGCACCGGCACCGCAATGAGGAATACCGTCGCAAGCCCCGGATTGATGGATACCGCCATAATGACCGCAAAAATGAGCATCACGGGCGCGCGCACGGCAAGGCGCAGCGTCATCATAAATGTGTTCTGCACACTTGTGACGTCGGTCGTCAGCCGGGTAACAAGGCTCGCCGTGCTAAACCGGTCCACATTGGCAAAGGAAAAATCCTGTATGCGCCCGAACAGCGCTTCCCGGAGGTTTTTTGCAAAGCCCGCGCCCGCCGTAGAGGACAGGCGGGAGGTGAGCATGCCAAAGCACAGCGAAAGAAACGCCATGCCGATCATGATCAGGCCGATTTTCGCGATATAGGCGGTATCCCCGTTCGCTACGCCAATGTTGATGATTTGGGACATCAAAAACGGTATCGTAACCTCCAGCGCTACCTCCAGGATCATCGTGACCGGCGAAAGGATGGTTTGCTTTTTGTATGCGCCCAAATGACGCAGAAGCGTTTTTAACATCTTTTCTTCTCCCCAAGTTTATCCGCATGCATTCTGTGCTTGAGCTGCATGAGAGACTCAAAATCCATCTGTTCCACATCAATGCCCGCCAATTGCGCCGCATTGCCGATCAGCTTTCCCATTAAGCGGGCAAATGTCTCCCGCTCTTCCTCGGAAAGCACGGCAAACACCTCCGCATCCGTCTCCACAAAGCGCTTCCGGCAGGTTTCTGAAACCTCCTCGCCGCGCGGCGTTAAGTAGAGCCGGTTGCAGCGCTGGTCCTCCTCGGTCTGCTTTTTTAAAAGTCCGTCCCGCTGCATTCGTTTCGTGGACTGCGCCACCGAGGATGGCGAAACCAGCAGCACCTCCGCAATCTGCACCTGCGTGCATCCGGGATTCCCGCGGATATATTCAAGCACCGGCAGCTGTCCGCGATGCAGCAGCGGTGTTTCCGCCGCTTTGCGCTGCAGGATGCGCCGCAAGCAAACCAATTTTTCAATCTGCAGCCCAACGCCAAAGTGACGTTCCGGCATGATAACTCCCCCTTTTATTTAGTGAAGTACTTCATTATTTCACACTTCACTATTATGCTCCAGCAATTTTTTATTGTAAAGGGGGCAATCATGGCACAAATGTAAAAAAACCGTACCGAAATTGTCATATTAGGTTTTACCAGAGCTTGCGGCCGCATGAACTATGCCGCGTATTTCCTTGCAATCGCAACGCGTAGTGATATACTATATATTATTTTTATGGGAAGGGCTGTCTATGAGAGAATTTGATGTAAACAGTGGATTTATGTACCTTATGGCAGGAATTATTGTATCCTTCGTGCTTGCGCAATCTATCTTTTTCTTAGTCAAATCCTGGCGGCGCGCAAAAGCGATTGGCATGCAGGTATCCGTTTTGCGGGGGACCGTCATTTCCAGCGCAGTCTTCTCCATTGCTCCAGCCGTCGCCATTCTTTTGGGTATCATTACATTAAGCAAATTTCTAGGCCTGCCGCTTCCCTGGATTCGTGAAAACATCATCGGCGCGCTCACCTATGAACTTCCCGCTGCCGCCGCCGGCGCTGCTGCGACAGGTGCGGATACCACAAAAACCATTACGGATCCACGTACATTCTCCACCATTACCTGGGTTATGTCGCTTGGTATTTTGCCAGGGCTTATCATCGTTCCCCTGTTTGCAAAGAAAATCCAGGGTGGTGTGATGAAACTTGGCATGAAGGACAAAAAATGGGGCGGACTTTTTATGTCGGCACTCTACGTGGGCATGATCTCCGCTTTCCTTGGCATGGTATTTAAAGACATTCACATGGGACTTGCCGGTTGGGTGCCGGTGTTTGTTATGATCATCTCCGCAGTCGTCATGGGCGTCATCGGCGTGCTGATCAAAAAATGTAAAATGGCATGGCTGGAAGAATACGCACTGCCGCTGAGCATGATCTGCTCCATGGCGGCTGCCATCCCGCTTACTACCTTGATCGGCTGACAAAGGAGGATTGACTAAAGTGAAGAGAGAACTGTCTTATCTTGATTCTGTACACCGCAGCGGCCGCATCTGGATCCTTTGCGCACTGTTTTTGATGCTTGCGTTGCCCTCCGCAATTAGCATCTATTATGATGCCTGGCCCATTCCAAGCCAGCTTCTTGCAGGCTTTATGGCGGTAGCACCGATCTTCTGGACGGTCGGCATTATAGAAGTGTTTACCTATACACCAATGCTTGGCGCAAGCGGCACATACCTGGGTTTTGTCACCGGCAATCTTTCCAGCCAGAAGGTGCCCTGTGCGCTCAATGCCATGGAGTCCGCAAAGGTAACGCCCGGCTCGGAAGAGGGCGAGGTCATTTCCTCTATCGCCATTGCGACCAGTACGTTGATCACCTCCGTTATACTTGCAATCGGCGTGATGCTGCTTTCCCAAATCCAGCCAATCCTTGAATCTCCCGCGCTTGCGCCGGCGTTTGCAAGCATCCTCCCATCACTCTTTGGCGCATTGGGCGTTGTTCTCATATCAAAGAACTGGAAGATCGCAATTGCACCGCTCAGCGTGATGCTGTTGCTGTTCATTTTCGTGCCCGCACTTTCCAATGCCGTTGGCGTGCTTGTACCTGTCGGCGCGTTGATTGCTTTGGTCGCAGCGCGTATTCTTTATAAGAAAGGGCTGGTCTAATTCATGTGGTGGCTGATATTCCCCGGGCTGCTTGTTTTGTTTCTTGCCGTACTCATCATCCGCGCACTGCAATTTACCCCCAGGCAGACGCCGGCAGTTGCGCCTGCGCCTGTAACCATGGATGCAGAACGCGCTTATGAAAGCCTTTCGCGCATGGTACAATGCAAAACCATATCCTATTATGACAAAACACGGGAGGATGATGCGGAATTTTTAAAGTTCCCTGCACTGTTAAAGGAGCGCTATCCGCGCCTCCACGCAACGTGCCCGCTCACACACATCGGCAGGCGCGGCCTTCTGTTCCATTGGAAAGGGGAAAGCAGCGGCAGCCCTTCCGTATTCATGTCCCACTATGATGTGGTGCCCGCAGAGGAAAGCGCATGGCAGAAGCCGCCTTTCTCCGGCATCAGGGAAAACGGGGAAATCTGGGGGCGCGGCACGCTTGACACCAAGTGCACGCTTTGTGCTGCGCTGGAAGCGGCTGAAACGCTGATGCAACAAAATTTTGTGCCCAGGAACGATATTTATTTCTCCTTTGCAGGGGATGAAGAGGTTGCGGGGACCGATGCGCCGGATATCGTCTACTATTTGCAGGAACGGGGCATCACACCGGCCCTTGTTATTGATGAAGGCGGTGCAATTGTAAAGGGCATATTCCCCGGGCTCACCAGCGAATGCGCGCTCATCGGCACAGGCGAAAAGGGGATGCTCAATCTCGAATTTAAAGTGACCAGCACCGGCGGGCATGCCTCCGCGCCACCGCCGCATACGCCGGTAGGCGTTCTTGCTTCCGCCGTGACTAAGGTGGAAAACAAGCCTTTTCCACGCCAGATGACCAAGCCCACCGCCGAAATGTTTGATACCCTGGGCCGTTATTCCTCGTTTGCCTATCGGCTGCTGTTTGCAAACCTGTGGTGCTTTGGAGGGCTGTTGGACGCGCTTGCAAAGGCAAAGGGCGGCGAACTGAACGCGCTGATGCGCACCACCTGCGCTTTTACCATGATGCAGGGAAGCAGCGCGACAAATGTCCTCCCGCCATCGGCTACTGTTGGCGCAAACCTCAGGCTGCTTGGAACGGAGACCATGGACAGCGCCGTAGAATACATCCGCAACGTTATCGGGGACGATGCTGTGGAGCTCCGAATAATCCACGGCATGAATCCTTCCCCCCATTCCCGCACGGATACGGAAGGATGGCGGCGCCTGACGCAATCCATTCAGGAAACGTGGCCGGACGCTATCGTTTCCCCCTACATGATGGTAGCGTGCAGTGATTCACGGCATTACTGCCGCATCAGTGAAAATGTATTCCGCTTTTCCGCCATGCGCCTGTCCGGCGATGACCGCAAACGCATCCATGCCAACGATGAGCGCATCTCTGAAGCACAGCTTCAGGAAGCAGTTGCGTTCTATCTTCGCATGATACAGAAAAGCTAACCTCCCCCAGCCGGTACACGAAAAAGAGCGCTAAACGCGCCCTTTTTGCTTTGTAAATTCTTTGGTCTACAGAATATGGGTCAATGGCATGATGCAGATGCCTGCGATTGTGGAAAACAGCGCAAGCCGCGTATACCCGTACTGGCGGGAAGAGGGGATGAGCTCCTCAATGGCGATATAGAGCATAATGCCTGAAACAAGCCCAAACACAAAGCCCATCAGCAGATCGCTGATAAATGGCCTGAGGACTAAAAACGCAAGCAGCGCGCCCAAAGGTTCTGAAATGCCGGAGAGAAAGGTGAACCAGAGCGCCCGTTTTTTGTTCCCCGTCGCATAATAGACCGGCATCGCAACCGTGATGCCCTCTGGAATATTGTGCATGGCGATCGCCACCGCGATGGAAAGCCCCAGCTTCGCATCAGTAATTCCCGCCATAAATGTTGCGATCCCTTCCGGGAAGTTATGCACCGCAATGGCCAGCATGGACATCATGCCCAGCCGGTACATATTGCCGTGGGACTGCTCCTGCCCCTCCAAATGCTCATGCGGTACAAAATGATCGATCCCCGCCGCAACAAGCACGCCCGCAATTAGGGCAGCGATCATACAAAGAACGCCAAGCTGCGGCCCTGCCCACTGGGAAAGCGCATCGGCCGCACCCGGCAGCATATCTAAAAAAGAAACGCTGATCATCACCCCTGCCGCAAAGCCAAGGGAAGCTGTCACCGCTTTTTCGCTCTTTCCTTTTGCAAGAAAAACAATCAGCGCGCCAAGCAGCGTTGAAAGCCCCGCCGCAAGCGAAAATAGCAATGCGCGCCCCGCGTCCAAATACTCCATATGTGCCCCCGTTATCCTGTAATCCCCATTATTGTATCCTGTAAACGGCGGGCAGTTCAAGCATCGCTTACCCGCCGCATACAAAAACGGCACGCGCCTTTGCGGGCGCGCGCCGTTTCAATCACATCATCAGTCTTTCTTGCTCTGCTTGCTTCCAATAGAAACCATGATCTTCGCGAAGAAGTAGAACAGGATCAGAGATACGAATACGCCCACAAGGCCAAAGCCCATCAGCGTCCAACCCGCTTCAATAATCGACATTGCTTTTGCCCTCCTTATTTAATCAGTGACGCAAGCCAGGGGGTGATGGAAAGAATCACGCCGCCCGCGATGACGGAGCCGATCTGCCCGGAGACATTCGCGCCCATCGCCTGCATCAGGATGAAGTTCGTGGGATCCTCTTCTTTGGCCATACGCTGCACGATACGCGCAGCCATGGGGAACGCGGAGATACCCGCGGCGCCGATCATGGGGTTGACCTTGTTTTTCCTGGAGAATACGTTGATAAGCTTTGCAAACAGCACGCCGCCTGCGGTATCAAACACGAATGCCACCAAGCCCAGCGCCAGAATCGCCAACGTCTGCCCCGTAAGGAATTTTTCAAAGTGCATGGACGCACCGATGGTGATGCCCAGCAGCAACGTAACGATGTTGGACAATTCCTTCTGCGCCGCCTGTGCAAGCCGTTCCACCACGCCGGCTTCCTTGAGCAGGTTGCCGAACATCAGAAGGCCGATCAACGGTGCGCTGATGGGGGCGATAATGCCCGCGAATACTGTAATTCCAATGGGGAACAGAACCATGACCCACTTGGGCAGTGTCACATCGCTGTACGTCATGCGGATCCTGCGCTCTTCGCGGGTGGTCAGGAGCCTGATGACCGGCGGCTGAATGATGGGCACCAGGGACATATAGGAATATGCCGCAACGGTGATGGGGCCTATCAGTTTATTGTCCGAGAACTTGGAGAACGCCGATGCTTCCAGAATGGAGGTGGGGCCGTCCGCCGCACCGATTACGCCGATCGCGGCAGCGTCATACAGGTTGAAGTTCAACACGGGGAAGGCGGCAGTCAGGTAAATCACCGCGATTACCGTGAAGAAAATGCCAAACTGCGCAGCCGCGCCAAAGAACATCATCTTCGGCGTTGCGAGCAACGGACGGAAATCCGTCATCGCGCCAATGCCTACGAAGATCAGTGCCGGGAACAGCTCTGTAAGGATACCGGAATTGTACACGATTTGCAGCAAGCCGATCTCGCCGCCATGCCCCCAAATGACGCTAAGAGGCAAATTGACAAGGATCGCGCCAAATCCGATGGGGAGCAGCAGCATCGGCTCATAATCCTTGGCTATGGCAAGATAAATGAGCAACCCGCCGATGGCATACATGATGAGATATTCCCAATGGAATGTGAGTATGCCCTCGAACAAACTTGAAATACCGTTCATTGTTCTACTGTTTTCCTTTCTGCTTTTGTGAATAGCAAGTCCAAAAAATTGTTCCGCTGATAGGAGGATTCACAGACGATATCGTTTTTATTGTAGCATATTGCCGATTTTCTTGCATCTTTGATGTGAATTTCGTGTGAATTTTTTTTGTTATACGATATATGCCTGATATAAGCATAGCTTCATAACGCTACAAACGGACAAAGGCGCATTTTCCCTTGCACCACAAGAAAATTAGGGGTATACTGGTAAAAAAGAGAGTATGGTTGGGGGTTATAAGGTACATGCAGAAGACGCGTGTCACTGTTCATGTAGCCGGGCAAACGGTTCATTTGTGCGGTACCGAGGAAGAAACGTATATCAAAAGCGTTGCAGCCTATGTGGATGAAAAAGTAAATGAAGTGCAAAAGTCCCATCCGGCATTGAGCACGAGCACCTGTGTGATGTTAAGCGCGCTCAATATGGCGGACGAGTTGTTTAAGCTCAGGCAGCAGTACGCGGAGCTTGACCGGCGGATCATGGAGCTGAGGAACCTTTCCTCCCCTGTCCTCCCGCCGCGGCGCGGCGCAAAAGCGCCCGTGAAGCATCCGTTTGAAGAAAAGCAGGCTGTAGCGCAGGAAATCGGCGAATAACGTCCGTTTTAAAAAAGCAATCTATCCCAAAAGGGATTTCTGCCATCGGCAATGTGCCGGTGGTTCTTTTATTCAAAACAAGCTTGTTCGATGCCATCGCTAGAAAGAAACAATAATAGCGTTATTCGGAGGTGTGCTTATGGATGATTTTATAAAGGAAGATATGGAGGGAGCGCTCCAAGCCATCGCTTCCATGATTGATAGGGCTGAGAAAGCCAAAGAAAAATTTGCGCAGGGTACGTCCCAGCATACGCTGCAAACAAACAGGATCAATGCGCTTAACATCGCTTCCGCTTTGCTGGCAAAGGAATTGCCGGTAAGCCCTGCCGCGTGTGATGCTTCCAAAGAAGATTTAGAAAAAGCGCTTGCGCCGATCGCCTCTTTGATCAGCAAATCGGAGAAGGCGCAGAAAAAATTGGCGCAGGGTACCTGGCAGCATACGATGTTAAGCAACAATCTCAAGGCGCTCCATATCGCTCTGCCATTGGTAACGGAGGCGTTGCGCAAGAAAAGCGAAGGAACAGCGCAGCCGGAATAATACTCTTATTCTTTGAGCATCGCCGCCCGCAGCGGCCGTCCTCGGAGACGCCGAAGGGATCCTAAGCGGCACACCAAAAAAGCGGCAGCGCCCGGGGGGAGCCGGACGCCGCCTTTTCTAAGGATGGTTGGGGGTATGTCATCGCCTTACATGGCGTTATGACCGTTACTCCGGAATGTACTCGCCAAAGGTTACCGCAAGAGAAATTTCCTCTGTGTCCCTCTGTACCCTTATTGTTGCCGTATCTCCCGCTTTATATTCACTGATTGCCGCGGCAAGCTCCGTTCCGGTGGCAATTTCAGTGTCGTTGACCGCAAGAACCAGATCGCCCGTCTCAATCCCGGCCTTTTCCGCAGCGCTGCCTGCTACGATCTGGGCCACCTGGACGCGGGTCTGTACCGTTTGCCCGGAGCCGAATTCAAATATCCCGAACAAATCGCCCGCTCCTCGTCCATTGGAGGCATCCGGCTGGATGGCGACGTTCTGCGTATACACGCCAAGATAGGCGCGCCCGCTGACATACCCAAGATCGATCAAATCGGAAATCACATTCTTTGCGTCATTGACAGGGATTGCAAAGCCCAGCCCTTCTGTAGAAGAGGAGGCGACTTTCGCGTTGATGATGCCGATCAGCCGGCCCTGTGCGTTAAACAGCCCGCCGCCGGAGTTGCCGGGGTTGATGGCGGCATCCGTCTGCAGCAGTGTCATCTCCTGATTCTCAATCGTAATGGTGCGGGAGAGCGCGCTCACCATGCCGCTGGTCGCGGTCCCTCTGAGCTCGCCCAGCGGGTTGCCGATTGCTACAACGTCCTCGCCCACCACCAGCGCGTCCGAGTCGCCCATGACGACAGGCGTCAGGTTGGACGCTTCAATCTTGATGACCGCAAGGTCCGTCTTCTGGTCGGAGCCAATGAGGGTCGCGTCATATTCCGTATCGTCCGCAAGATATACCTTGATCTTTTGCGCGCCCGAAATGACGTGGTTGTTGGTGATGATATAGCCGTCCGCCGAGATGATGATGCCGCTGCCGCTGCCCATCGTGGTCTCGCTTCTGCCGTACCGTCCCTCCTGCGTGCCTTCCACATCGATGCCTACGATAGAGGGCGCTGCAAGCTGTACAATCTGCGCCTTGGTGTAGGTGTCGCCGGACGCCACCTGCGTTGCAAAGCTGCCCGTAGGTTTGCTGTCTTCTGCCGCAGAGGCTGCCTGCCCTGCCGCATCGGTGGCGGCAGGCGCGGGGGTTGCCAGGGCATATTGCTGTGTGAGGTTCTGCCCGCCCTGCACGGCATAGCCGCCGACAGCGCCGCCCAGAAGCGCCGTCATCAGCATGCAGACGACCAACGTGGGAACAGATACCCTTCTGCCGCGCTGCTTTCTATCTGCATCGCTGAAATGCTGCTGCTTTTGTTCCTCGTACCAATATTGATGATCCATCATTCCAGCCTCCTTTATTTTTTGTGGAACCTTATGCTATTGTTATACACAACAATTTTGAACGGGCAACCGACCAAATGCGTTCATATTATGGAAAATCATGTACCAAATTTGACACGCGCTTTCTGTCCGGCGGGCTTACATGCATTGACAGTGCCTCCTGACGGGGGGTACAATCAATACGGTAACAACTTTCAAAGGAGCATGGTGCATGCGGTTTCTTTTAAAGCTGCTCAAAGGCGCACTCATTGGCATAGCGGTTGTCATTCCGGGCGTGAGCGGCGGCTCCATGGCAATGTCCATGGGAATCTACAACCAGATTATCGATTTCTTTTCCGGTGGAAAGGGCGCTAAGGCACATGGGCGCATCCTGCTCCCTTACGGCATTGGCGTGCTCATCGGCGTAGGTATTTTTTCCTATTTAATTGAGCTGATGTTTGCAAGTTTTCCCCTGCAGACGTCCTGTGCCTTTGTCGGCATGATCCTTGGTGCGCTGCCGATGCTTTTGAAAAAAGTCAAAGGGCAGCCTTTTCGCGCAACGCATGTATTGCTGATGCTGGGCACCGCCGCCATCATCATTACGATGACCATCAAAAGTCAAAGTACGGGTACAGCCTTTACATTAAGTCCCACGCTGCCTTATGCCCTGCTCTCGCTGGGCCTTGGCTTTGTTTCCGCCGCCACCATGACGGTGCCGGGCCTAAGCGGCTCCATGCTCTTAATACTGCTTGGGTATTTTGAACCCATGCTGCAGTATGTCAATGGGTTCACCGGCGCGCTCTTCCGGCTGGATTTTGCGGCGCTTCTGGAAAAAGGCATTGTGCTGCTTCCATTTAGTTTGGGCGTTGTGCTGGGCATTATATGCATGGCGCGCCTTGTGCGCGTGCTGCTCAAACGCTACCCGCTCTCCACCTACTACGGCATCATCGGCCTTGTGCTGGCGTCTCCCTTTACGGTGTTTTACCAGCAGCAGCTCCGTACGGCATCTTTAGGCGGGCTGCTTTCGGGCCTGCTCTTTATCGGCGCCGGGTTCCTGCTTGCGATGCTCCTCGGAGGGCGTGACGAATGAACGAAGCGCTCACACTTTCCCATAAACTGCTTACACATGATGTGGACGCCTTTGGGCGCTGGCGGATGGATGCGATGTTCCGCCTGCTGCAGGAGGCCGCCGGCATGCACTCAACACAGCTCGGCTTTTCCCGGGAAACGCTCGTAAACGAGCATGGCTACGTATGGATGATCGCACGGGCGCAGGCCGTCATGCACCGGGCACCGGCGCATTTTGACACCATCCGTATTGCCACCTGGTATGGGGAACCCGGCAAAATCACATTTCCGCGCTACTTTCACATATACAGTGAAGACGATACCCTCATTGCCTCCGCTTCCACGGCATGGACGCTGGTGGATCTTGGCGCGCGGCGCATCGTGCCCCCGCCAAAGTCTCCGCTTTTTTTCCCGCCGGTAGCACTCCTTACATCCGAACTGCCCGAGCCGGGCAAGCTACGTTTGAAAAAAGAAGGTGCGCCCACTACCATTTGCCGCACGCCGCTGTATGGCGAGATCGACGTCAACGGGCATATGAACAACGCAAGCTATGTCGGCTGGGTCATGGACCTGTTTCCGATGGAGCATCACAGGCAATTCCGCCTAAATTCGTTTTCCATCGGATATCTGTCCGAAGCGGTCCCGGGCGGGCAGGTGGAACTGCACCTGTACCGCAATGGCAATGCGTTTGAGGTGTATGGCATTGACTGTGTAGACAAACACGCTGTTTTTGAAGCACAGGGAGAATGGCTCCCCGTCATTTAAGATAAGGAAGAAGGGAACATTTCATGGTTATTATCACAATGGAAAATGGCGGCAGGATCGAGCTGGAACTCGACCGCACCGCCGCGCCCAACACGGTGAAAAACTTTTTGCACCTCGCGAATCAGGGCTTTTATAATGGGCTCATATTCCACCGCGTCATCCCCGGCTTTATGATCCAGGGCGGGTGTCCCGATGGCAACGGCATGGGCGGCCCGGGCTACGGCATCAAGGGCGAGTTTGCATCGAACGGCCATAAAAACCCGCTCCGCCATTCCCGTGGCGTAATCTCCATGGCACGCGCGGCGAGCCCCAACTCCGCGGGCTCCCAATTCTTCATTATGCACAAGGATTCCCCGCATCTGGACGGACAGTATGCTGCATTCGGCAAGGTGACGAGCGGCATCGAGATTGTGGATGAGATTGCTTCCGCGTCCACGGATATGCGCGACCGTCCCAAGACCGAAATGCGCATCAAAACCGTCGAGCTCGTGGATGAAGGCGAAATCACGGAACCCGAAAAGGTCTAAGGATCTCCTGCCGCGCCTGCCCCTGTGCAATCGCGGCTTTTTTCTACCGGCAGATGATAGGGAAAGGGGCATATGCCATGCAGCGCTGTGATTGGTGCGGAACGGACGAGCTGTACATGCGGTACCACGATGAGGAATGGGGCGTGCCCGTACACGACGACAACAAGCACTTTGAGTTTCTTGTACTCGAATCTGCGCAGGCGGGGTTAAGCTGGTACACCATACTCAAAAAACGGGAAAACTACCGCAAGGCGTACGACGGATTTGATCCCAACAAAGTAGCCTCCTATGATGCAGCAAAAGTCAGCGCCCTATTGGACGATGCTGGGATTGTGCGCAACCGCAAAAAGATCGAAGCCTCTATTACAAACGCGCAAGCGTTTTTGGCGATCCAGCGGGAATTCGGCAGCTTTGACAATTACATCTGGGGCTTCGTGGGCGGGCGTCCCGTTGTCACCGACTATGTCTCCATCAGGGATGTGCCTGCCACCACGCTCCTTTCGGATGCTCTCAGCAAGGATTTAAAAAAACGCGGCATGCGCTTTTTCGGCTCCACCATCGTCTACGCGCATCTGCAGGCAACTGGCATTGTGAACGATCATACGAACGACTGCTTCCGAAAAGCGGCTTGCGCGGCGCTGGGATAAGCGGTTCAGCTTTCACTGATTTTAGCAGGGCGCGGCTTTAAAAGCCACGCCTTTTCTTTTTTAACTTGCGTGGCGGGCGCGGCTGCCGCCACATACAATCAAAAAAACACATCTACTAAAAATCGCCATGCCAACATTTGCTGTCCCTGTTCTTCGATAAGCGAAAATCCTCCAAGCCATACTATAGACCGGACCACAGCGCTCCCATTTGCTCCGAAGCGAAATTAAGCGCTGAACCTTTTTTTCGGTTTTCCGCATAGTATGGGGTATGCCGGCGCTTTTTAAATTTGCGCCGTCTTGCCAAGGAGAGTGAACATGTGCTCACACGCAGGATTGAAATAGGAGAATATGATATTGATGTGAAACGTCTGCTCGAGCGCAGGCTGCATCAGACTGCCCATCCATTCACGCTGATCCCCAATGGGGAGAGCGTAATCGCCGAGCTCAATGATCCGGGAGGGCTTGACGCGCTTTCTGTTGCCCTTGCGCTGCTCTTGTGCCGGGACCTGTGCCAATGCGAGCTTGCAAAGCTCGTAAACCGTCTTCCGCTCACGCTGGTTGAAAAGCAGGCGGTGCTTTCGGATGCCATCCGCTGTGCGCGCAAGGTGGAGCGCCCGGGCGCTGTGCGCCGCGCGCTCAAATCCTATTTGGAGGAAGAAGATAGCCTGCACCTTTCGGGCTATATGCGCTTTCGCATGCCGGATACCCTGAATTCCTGGCGATTATGCGTGCAAAGCGCATCCGAAGAATTGCTGCTGGAAAAAGAATATCTGGAGCTCATGGGCGTGCTGCGCGCGTTTGTGCAGGTAAAGCCCACCCGCGTGCGCGAGGT
>JAEYLA010000292.1 GCA_023461495.1 Bacillota bacterium
ATTCCTTGGTGGGGTAATGGTAGTAAAGCGTACCCTTAGAGAGCTTTGCAGCCTTCGCAATATCCGCCAAACTTGTGGCGTGCACGCCGCCAGTCATAAATAGAGACGATGCGGTTTGGCGGATACCCTGCCGCGTGGTTTCGACTTCCGCGTTTTTTTGCGCCATAAAAATTACCTCGTTTTGTCGGTCGGCTGACCGATTATGGTTCTATTGTAGCGCGCTTCGGATGGGTTGTCAAGCGTACCGGGCAGGGTTTTTCCGTTCTGGAAAAATTCGCTTATCAATGCGCCGCGCATAAAAACGCAGCCGTATTTTGGGGAAGGAACCGCGCGTGCGGTCATAGATAAAGAAGCAATGAAAATACAAAGTGTTTGTTTTCGCGCGAATGATGTTTATACTATAGGTGTACGAGAGCCGAAACATCGATCAGTGAAAGAGGGGAATTATATGCAATATCCGAACAAGCCTGTAAAAATCGCGGAAGGGATTCATTGGGTGGGTGCGCTCAATCCGGAACTCCGCCGCTTTGATGTTGTGATGGAAACAAAGTACGGTACCAGCTACAATTCGTATCTGGTGCAGGGCAGCAAAAAGACCGCGCTGATTGATGCCGTCAAGGATGGGTTTCTGGAACAGACGCTGGCTCTTGTGCGCCAGCTTGTGGACCCTTCCAAACTCGATTACATCGTACTGCAGCATACGGAGCCGGATCATTCAGGCTCCATTGCGGAGCTGGTTGCGCTTGCGCCCAACGCGCGCATCCTGTGCTCCAAGCCCGCGTCCCTGTACCTGCCGCATATTGCAAACCGCGAGCTGCCTATCGATGTCATCAAGGAGGGTGACGTGATCGACCTTGGCGATCATACGCTGCGCTTTGTCATGGCGCCGTTCCTGCACTGGCCGGACACAATTTTCACCTATGATGCATTTGTGGGCGCACTCTTTACGTGCGACGCGTTCGGCTGCCATTTTGCTTCGGAGCATGTGCTCGAAAGCCTGACGGATGACCGCTTCAAGGAAGCGCGCAGCTACTACTACGATTGCATCATGTACCCGTTCTCGGCGCATGTGGCACGCGCGGTCGCGCATCTTGACGAGTTGCAGCTGCCCAAGGTCAGCGCAATCCTTCCTTCCCACGGGCCGGTGCTCGATAAAGACCCGCAGGAAGCGATTTCCCTGTACCGGCAGTGGTCAAAAAAAGACGCGCCCCATGATGGAAAACGCGTGTTTATCGGCTATGTAAGCTGCTATGGCTATACGCGTACGCTTGCGCAACAGCTCGCGGAAGATTTGAAGGCGCGCGGTGCTGACGTGGAGATGGCGGATGTATCGGAGCTCACGCCGGGCGAGGCCGCGGCACGGATCCATAGGGCGGATGTGCTGGCAATCGGCAGCCCAACTGTGAATGCGGACGCCCTGCCGCCCATCTGGACGGCGCTCACGCATGTCTCGGTACCCATCGTGCGCGGGCGCACGGCGGCCGCCTTCGGTTCCTATGGCTGGAGCGGGGAAGCGGTGCCCATGGTGGAACAGCGGCTCATCGGCCTTGGGTACAAGGTGGCGGGCACGGCACGCGCAAGGCTCAAGCCTACGCTCGAGGCGCTCGATGAAATCTCCTTTCTGGCGGACAAGCTGGCGGCAGCCATGAAGCTTTAAGCGCTGCTAAAATACGAAGCGCTAAGCGGCGCCGAAAGCAGAAACGAACCGTCCCGGCAGCTACAGATTGACCGCCATCAGGTGTTCATCCGCGTAGCTGCCGTCTTTGTAGCGGAATGCGTTCGGGCAGGTGCCGAAGCGCACAAAGCCGCAGGTTTCATACAGCCGGATGGCACGGGCGTTGGTTGCCGCCACCGCAAGCTCAAGTTGCTCATAGCCCATGGAGCGGGCCACGCCGATCAGTTCTTCCGTAAGGAGCCTGCCGATGCCGAGTCCCCAGTATTCCTTCAAGATGGCAATGCCAAAGACGGCGCGATGCAATACCTTAAGACGCGTGCCTACTGGGTAGCAGGAAGCGTTTCCTGCAAGCCTGCCGTCCACCCACACGGAGAGGAACCCACTTTGGGGCTGGGCGCATAGTTGTTCCAGATAGGCCTGCTCCTCCTCCACGGTCAATGTAACCTCCTCGGGATAGCGCAGCAGAAACGGCGTCTGCTCCGCAGTGGTTTTCGGATATTCTAAAAAGAGCGCCGCGTCTTTTGGATGCGGTGTTTTCAACAGGCACGGCGTACCGTCCTTTAATACAGCCTGCTTTTCGGGAAGCAGCATATATAGCCCTCCTATATCAAAGAAATTTCTCCCATTATACGTTAGGGCTTTGCTGCATGCAAGAAAAGCCAAAAAAGAAAAACGCCTTCTTTGCATTGGCGATGGTGCATAGCGGCGTTTTCAGGGGGAATGAATTGATCAGCGGCAGTCCGCCTGATCAAGGACGACGGGGGGACGCTTGTCTTTGACCGGATAATATAATAGTGGGGGCGTCAGTTTGTCCTGCGTTTCTGCCTTTGAATCCATGGAGATATACGCGTCTTCTACCTGACGCTGTACCTCCTGCAATTCCTCGATTACGTCCGTAATCTTGTTAAACAACTGGTAATAGAGCGCCTCATAATCCTGCAATTTCATCACCACCTCACCGTATTAGTTTAGTGCAAATTCGCGCTGGAGTCGAGGAAGAAAACAGGGGGGATTGCTGTTATTTTGACGAATCCTATCGTTTGAAAGAATTTCCAATAGAAGAAAATACAGTGGTGTTCGGGCATATCCGACAGCTTTCCGTTTTTAAAAAGAAAGAAAGCCTGCATAATGGAAAAACCATCCTGCATCTTCAGCCGCCTGTTCGGGGAAAGCAACTTCAGAAATAGGGGAGAGGGAATGGCGTTGCAACTATATTACAGAACAAATTGTTCAACATATCAATAGAATAATTTGGTCTATAATATACTCGCCTTAAAAGAGAGGTGGGTACATGAAGTGCGAACGCATTTCTGCGGGAAAACAAAGAATTGACGCAGGAGGAAATGGGAAAAGCGATCAATGTACCGCAGCGCACATACGCGTATTACGAATCCGGAGAACGCATGATCCCGCCCCATGTTTTGAAGGCTGGCCGTCTATCATGAGGTCAGCATCGATTATATCCATGGAACTCACCGATGAAAAAACGTATCCGAGGCGCAAGGCGGCGCGGGGAATATAAGCACAAAAAGAAGCGGCCCTTCTGTATTCCCACAGAAGGGCCACTGTTATTTCGCGGAATAGAAACTTAGCCCTTGGGGCCGGCTTCCACGATGTGCGCGGGCATGTCCTTGTACTTCTGGAAGTTCTTCGCAAAGCGCCC
>JAEYLA010000293.1 GCA_023461495.1 Bacillota bacterium
CACTGTTTGCTGCAGGCTCACAAACGGCTCGTCCAACACGCCCTGCCTGGCGACCAGTATCAAATTGTGTCCGGGACGTATTTCTGAAAGATAGGGGTTGAGCGCTTCGCGCAGCCTTCTTTTTGCGCGGTTGCGCTTTACGCTGTTGCCGACCTTCTTGCTCACGGAAAACCCCACGCGCACGCGCGTTTCCGCCTGCGGAACGATGACCTTTGTCTTCCTCGGTTTGCGGCGGTCACACACGTAAACGAGCGTAAACAGGCGGCAGCCCACGGATTTCCCTACGCGGTACGTAAACTGAAAATCCCTGTTCTTTTTAAGCGAATACAAGCGTTTCAATCTGCGCGCCCTTCCGGCAAGACCTTACGAATCGCCCTTTACAAAAGAGCGGTACGGGTGACGCCAATGTGTTTCACAGAAAATGACCTAAGCCGGGCATGACCCGGCTTTTGCTGTTGAGCGATGTACGCTGCAGGCGGCACAAATAAGAACAGGCGGACCGGACGCCCGCCTCCAAACCTATTGCCATACGCCTCCGGCGCAGCAGCAGGAGCGCCCGCATATTACGCGCTCAAGCGCTTTCTGCCCTTCAAACGCCTGCGCTTCAATACATTGCGACCATCGCTGGTCTTCATGCGCTTACGGAAACCGTGCACCTTGCTGCGCTGCCTCTTTTTCGGCTGATACGTCATGAACATTGCTTTGCACCTCTTTTCTATCGCATGGTAAACCGGGCGAGCTTACCAGATGTAGTATACTACCCGGCAAATACTCACAAAATATGGAGCAAACGCCCCATTTCCGGGCGGTTTTGCCCATTGCCTGTATAAGTATAGTGGAAAAATGCCCAGGCTGTCAAGCGTTTTGCCCCGCCAAAATATAACGCGTGTTATACTATATGGCGCGCTTTAGGCGTACCAGTTGCAGCACGAAAGCCTGCAATATCCGAAAACGGGCCAAACGATGGCGCGCCTTTCTGTGGCAAGGCTCCAAACGGGGCCGGATATAAAGTCCCGACTGCCTGAAATGTCACTGCAATATCACATTGCGCCACCCTGCTTTTGCTTGCTTTTCCGGCAGGCAGGCACTAAAATATTTGGTAAGAGCCGCCCTACGCGGCCCCGCAAAAGGAGGTTTATCCATGTCCTACCGCATTACGACAGACTCCACGGTGGATTTAAGCCCCGCGCGCCTGCGTGAGTTGGACATCCCGTATGTCGCCCTGCACTTTCTTTTGGACGGCCAAGACATTACGGACGATATGACGGATGTCACCGCAAAAATGCTATACGACGCCATGCGGGACGGCAAAGTATCCACCACTTCCCAGGCGACGGTGGAGAGCTTCGTGGACCTGTGGACGCCGCTGCTTGAAAGCGGGGAGGACATTCTTTATATCGGCTTTTCCAGCGCCCTTTCGGGGACCGTCAACAGCGGCGTGCTTGCGCGCGAACAGCTGCTTGAAAAGTATCCGGAGCGGAAAATCTTTGTTGTGGACTCGCTTTGCGCAAGCTCCGGCGAGGGTATGCTTGTAGAACACGCCGCGGCGCTCAAAGCAACGGGCATGGATCTTGAAGCATCATATGAAGAGATCGAAAAACGCAAAATGAAAGTGCACCACTGGTTCACAGTGGACGATCTTGTCTATCTGCGCAGGGGCGGCCGCGTATCCGGCGCTGCAGCGCTGTTCGCCACCCTTTTAAGCATCAAGCCCGTCATGGACACCAACAGCGAGGGAAAGCTCATCCCGCGCGAAAAGGTCAAGGGACGGCGCGCCGCCATCAAGCGCCTGTATGAGCTGATGGTGGAAAAGATCGACCAATCGGCCTGCACCTTCATCAACATCAGTCAGGCGGATTGCTATGAAGACGCGCTGCAGCTCAAGCAGCTCATCAGTGAAGGCTACCCGCAGCTGCCCGTCAACATTTATTCCGTCGGCGCCGTCATCGGTTCCCACAGCGGGCCGGGCACGCTTGCGCTGTTCTTTATGGGCGCGCCGCGCACCGTTTGATGAAAGAATGAATGCTTCGAGCCGGTTGCCGCATGCCGGGAGCCGGTTTTTTTCTTGAGAGTAGAACCGCAATCCCATATATAAAGGAGAGCCTATGTACAGAATTACGACCGACTCTGTCGTTGACCTTACCCCGGAACGCATGCAGGAACTTGACGTTACCTTCGCTTCCTTAAGCGTCCACATCGGAGATACGGCGTTCCCGGATGATATGCGCCCGGAGACCATTGCAACGCTGATGCAGGCGATGCGGGACGGCAAGGTTGCAACCACCTCCCAGGTCACGGAGGAAGGCTTTTTGAAGCTCTGGACGCCTATTCTGGAAGCGGGCGAGGATATCCTTTATATTGGCCTCTCCAGCGCCCTTTCCGGCACCGTGAACAGCGCGCATATTGCAAGGCGGGAACTGCTTGCCCTTTTCCCGGATCGAAAAATCCTTATCGTAGACTCCCTCGGCGCAAGCAGCGGCGAAAGCATCTTACTGCAGGAAGCTGTGGATATGAAGAATGCCGATACCGCGCTTGAAACCTGCTATAAAAAGCTGGAGCAATTAAAGAACAGCCTGCAGCAATGGTTCACCCTTGCGGACCTCACCTACGCGAGGCGGGGCGGGCGTGTCTCGGGTGCGGCTGCGGCAGTCGCAAGCCTGCTGCATATCAAGCCCGTGCTTACGATCGGTGCCGACGGCAAAATTACCACGCGTGAAAAGATCAAGGGACGGCGCGGCGCCATTAAGCGGATGTATGAGCTCCTATGCGAAAAGATTGATCTCGCTTACAAGTATGTGCACATCACGCAGGTGGAGTGTATGGAGGAAGCAAGCAACCTTGCAAAGAGCATACAGGAGCGGTTCCCGGAACTTTTGGTGCGCATCTATACGGTGGGGGCGGTCATTGGCGCACACGGCGGCCCGGGCACGCTGACGCTTTCGTTTATCGGCAAGGGCGCAAGATAACACTTTTAATTCAAAGAGAAAAAGCCGCTTGGGAGAATGATATGAGGCTGTTGCATTGCGCAGATTTGCACATCGGCAGGCGGCTGTTCGGCTTTTCCCTGCTGGAGGATCAGCGGCACGCGCTTTCCATCATCGCGAA
>JAEYLA010000294.1 GCA_023461495.1 Bacillota bacterium
TCTGGGCCTGTTTCAAAAGCGCAAAGAAGAGCAGGTGGCGCGCGGATACATTCGAAAGTTAAACATCAAGACGGCTTCCCTCACGGAGCATGTATCCAATCTAAGTACAGGAAATCAGCAGAAAGTGTTGCTTTCGCGGCTGCTGTTTTCCAATTGCCGCATGCTGCTGCTCGAAGAACCGACCAAGAATTTGGATAAATCCACAAAAAGTGAGATCTACAACTTCATGAGCTATTTTGTACAAAAGGGCGGCATCATTTTGCTCGCTTCCTCCCATGTGGACGAACTCATCGGCATGTGCGACCGCATCCTGATTTTGCGAAACGACGGCGGCTATTCCATACAGAAACGGGGCCAGTTTGATAAGGAAACCATCCTTTCTTCCAGCCTGTAATTGTCTAAAATAAAGATTACATGCGAAAACAAACCAGTTCCCCCTTCCTGATTGACAGGATATATTGCACGTCATTATAATCAGAATCGAACAATATCAATCAGTTTCAATCACATTCTGATCGCAATGGTGCACGATATCCAGTCAATTTGTTTTCTTCTTTGTCCTATAACGGGATGAAAACAGTCATATAACGAAAGGGGTTCCACAATGAAAAAACCATTATTTGTTGCGCTGTGTTTTGTGATGGCGTTCACGTTCGCCGCATGCACCGTTCCCACGGAAACACAGCCTCCCGCCACAGCCGAGACCCCCGCAACCGCTCCCACGGAGGCGCCTGCCGCAACCGACGCTTCCCCTCAGGAGCAAAAGCCCGTCCGCGTTGGTTTCGCGAACATCAATGAAAAAGGTTCTTTCGGCAAGCAGGTACGTAACTCCATGGAAAAAGAAGCCGCAGCGCGCGGCTGGGAACTCATCAGCGTGGACAATAACTCCGATGGCGCAACCGCCGTCAAAAACGCGGACGATCTCATTACCATGGGCATTGACTACATGATCGAGTTTAATGTCGACCAGGCCGTCGCCCCCGTGATTATGGAAAAATTCGACGCGGCCAATATTCCTGTAGTCGCAGTGGATATCGCGCATCCCGGCGCAGTGTTCTTTGGTGCGGACAATACCCGTGCGGGTACCATTGCCGGTGAATCTGCGGGCAAGTACATCAAGGAAAACTGGGGTGGAGAAGTCGAATACATCGTCCTTATCATCCAGCCGGTATCCGGCGACGTCGTTGCCCCCCGCGTCAAAGCCTATCCCGACGGCCTTAAAAATGCGGGCATCTCCTTTACGCCGGATCAGATTATTGAAATCGATGGCCAAAATGATGCGCAGATCACCCAGCAGCGCTTTGCGGACTTCCTGATGGCGCATCCGGATGCCACAAAGATTGCAGTTACCACCGTCAATGACGTTGCGGCAAGCGGCGTGTACGCCGCGGCTGAAACCGCGGGCCGCGCAAACCATATCGTCCTTACCTCCCAGAATTGCACCGCGGACTTTGTAGAACCCATGTACGCTGCGCAAGGCAAGACTTCCTGGATCGGCAGTGTTGGCTACTTCCCCAACCGCTACGGCGAGTGGGTCATGCCTATCATCGAAAAGATGATCAAAGGCGAGCAGCTTGAAGAAAAGTACTACATCGACCACATTATGATCGACTGGAGCAACATCCAGGAATACTATCCCATCGACAATCTGCCCTGGGCGAACCTGTAGTAACTCTACGGCGCTGTGTGCCGGCAGGAAACACCCTGCCGGCACATTCCCGGCATCCTATCAAGTCAGGCATGAAAAACGAGGTGACAGGCATTGGAAGAAAGAATACAGTCATGTTCTTCCCCTGCAGCGCAGGATATGGAAACACGTGAGATCGTACTGCGCGCAACGGATATCTCCAAGGAATTTCCGGGCGTAAAGGCCCTTTCCCACGTCAGCCTTGAAGTGCGGCGTGGAGAAGTCGTCGCGCTTTTGGGCGAAAATGGCGCAGGCAAATCCACGCTCATTAAAATACTCTCGGGCGTGCACAGCTGCGATGAAGGAACCATGGAACTCGAAGGAAAACAGGTCGCGTTCCACTTGCCGTCCGAGGCCAAGTCCGCGGGTATCGGCATTATCCATCAGGAACTCAATTATGTGGCCACCGTGTCCGTGGCGGAAAATATTTATATGGGTGATATCCCCAAAAAAGGCCTGATGGTGGATTACCGCGCCATGTACGAAGGGGCGGCAACTATCATGAGGCGTATCGGGGTGGATATCGATCCCCGCATTCCCATTGGCGCATGCAGCGTGGCGCAAAAACAACTCATTGAAATTGCAAAAGTCATTGCGAACGACGTCAAGGTGCTGATTATGGATGAACCTACATCGGCATTGAACGATGTGGAAACGGAAAACCTCTTTCAGTTCATCCGCCAGGCCTCAGCGTCCGGCATTTCCATTATATATATTTCCCACAAGCTCGAGGAGCTCTTTGCCATCGCCCACCGCGTAGTGGTACTGCGAGACGGACAGGTAACCGGGCAGATCAATGTATGCGGCGCAACCAAAGAGCAATTGATTACCATGATGGTGGGAAGAACCATTTCGGATATGTTTCCCAAGGAAGGCGCAGAGGCGGGCGATATCGCGCTCGAAGTTGAAGGCCTGACGAATGTCTCTTTAAAAAATGTCAGTTTTTTCGCACGAAAAGGCGAGATTTTCGGCATTTACGGCCTGCTTGGTTCAGGCCATCAGGAACTGGGGCCCGCAATATTCGGTCAGGACAATATCAGCGCCGGAACCATCCGGATAGACGGCAAAGTCGTCTCCATCAACAGCCCGCTTGATGCGCTAAAATGCGGAATTGCCTATGTCCCGGCGGAGCGAAAGACGGAAGGCCTGGTATTGAACAGTTCCGTGCGCAACAACATGCTGGTACCCTTTTATGCCAAAAACCGCAGGCGCAAGCTGACCAACCGCAAACTGGAAAACAGCATCACCGCCAAATGGATCAAAAGCCTGAACATTAAGACGCCCACGGCGGAAACCAGCGCCGAGTCCCTTTCCGGAGGCAACCAGCAAAAAGTAGTGCTTTCCAAATGGCTGGAACTGGAGCCCGAAGTGCTCATATTAAACGAACCGACACGCGGCATTGACGTTGGTTCCAAGGCGGAAATCTATAAAATACTCGACGATCTGTGCCAGAAGGGCAAATGTGTTATCATGATCACCTCGGAAATGCCGGAACTCTTAACGATGTCCGACCGGATTATGATCATGCACGACGGAGAAATTACCGGCCTGCTGGATGCGCGCGAGGCGTCCCAGGAAGCCATCATACAATACGCGATCGGAGGCTAACGGAACATGTCAAACAACAACGGAGCGACCCAATTAAATTGGTTCGGAAATCTGAAAAAAAAGCTATCCACGGGCGACGCGTCTTCCATTATAACGGTCAGCACCGCGCTGATTGCGCTGGTCATCTTCTTCGGGCTCAAATCCCCGTACTTCTTCCGGGTAAGCAACTTTTTAAACATCGGCTTGTATGCCGCCATTATGGGCACGGTCGCATGCAGCATGACGTTTATCAACGTTTCCGGACAAATCGATATTTCCGTAGGCTCACAGATTGCGGTGGTCGGCATGGTGGTAGCCGTGCTCGCCCGTATGGAAAACAGCAGCATACTCCTTACCATACTGGGCGGCATCGCGGCGGGCGCGGTTTGCGGGGCCTTTAACGGCTTCTTTATCACCGTATTGAAGCTCAATGCGTTTATCACCACCATCGCCAGCATGCAGATGCTGCGCGGTATCGCATATCTCATCTCCGATGGTCAAACCTTGGTCATTTCCGACCTTACCTTCAAGTTCATCGGCCGCGGCTATGTGGCAGGCATTCCCTTCACGCTGATCGTGATGGTTATCTGCTATATCCTGTTCCATTTCATTTCCAAATACACAGTGTTTGGACGCACCATTTACATGATCGGCGGAAACGCCCAGGCAAGCTTTCTTTCCGGTATCAAGGTCAACCGCATCAAGTTCCTGCTGTATGTCATCAATGGTACCATGGCGGGGGTAGCGAGCATTATGCTTGCCGCGCAGACGGGCTCCGGCCTCCCTATGGCGGCTATGAACACTAACATGCAGGCACTTTCCGCCGTCATACTGGGCGGCGCGGGGCTTACAGGCGGACGCGGCACCATATTGGGCACCTTCATCGGCGTACTGGTGCTCTGTACGCTCAACAACGGCATGACCATGCTCAACGTACAGACCTTCTGGCAGGACGTCATCGTGGGCGCTGTGCTGCTCATCTCCGTTTCCATCGATGCCATCAAGGGCGGCAGCCTCAAGAGAAAGATTTAATATGGAGCGGCGGACATTCGTATTTGATCTCAAGGCCGGAATGGAACAGGAATACATCCGCCGCCACCGGGAGATATGGCCGGAAATGCTTGCAATGCTTCGGCAGGCAGGTATCCGCAACTACTCCATCTGGCTTTGGAACGCACAGGTGATCGGCTACTACGAAAGCGAGAACCTGACCGCAACGGACGCTTACAAAGCGCAAAGTCAGGTTCAGGCAAAATGGAGCGCGTATATGGAGGACATCCTCTTTCCCGCCGTGCGGGATGGTGTTCCTCTCCTCCCACCTGAGTGCGTCTTCTATATGGAATAACCTCACCGATACAACAACACGCGGTATACCGGGATTACCCGGCATACCGCAAAATCATGGTGGCCCCCATTGGGCCGCTAGTGAGAAGCGCGCCGAAAATCGCTTGGGCTGCTCCCCGTTTTCTGTTTGAACAGCTTAGAAAAATGCGGGATATCATGAAATCCCACCTCGGAAGCGATCTCAGATATTGGCTGGTTGGTGCCGATAATGAGATCGATCGCCCTTGCGATGCGGCAGGCAATCAGGTACTGATGCAGAGATTTTTCCGTATAGAGCACCATTTGCTTGTTGAGATAGTTTGGATGATAGTTGAACAGCGCGCCGATGCTTTCGTTGGTAATATCCTCATGGTAATGCGCCTGAATATAGGCGATGACCTGCTCAATCTTTTGCTGTGCTTCTGTCTGCTCCGTAACGCCGAGAGAAATCTTTCTCGCAAGCTGGCCCAGCATCGAAAGCTGAAGGCCCGAAAGCCGTTCCCGGTAATAGATGCGCTTTGTCTGGTATTCCCGCTTCATTTCAAGCAGCGTATCCTCTGCCTGCTGCATGCCGGATAGATACAGCGGTTCATTAAGCTTACTAAGGTCTGTAAACGCCACGCGCGGCAGCATGGAGGAGCCATCAAATTGCTCCATACAATCCGGAGGGATGGGATAATCCTTTTCCTTGTTGCACTGCACATAATCAAAGTTTACGGCAAGAAACTGCATGGTTCTTTCCCCGTCCGTATCCATGTGGTACCGGGTGCCGGGCTGCCAAATGGCCAGATCTCCGCGCTTCAACTGATACGCCTTGTCTTCTACAAAAAGCTTCCCCTCGCCGCGGTACACATAGAACAGGCGGCAGTCATAGGGACGCCGAAACACAGGATATTCATTGCGGGAGATATCCAGCAGCTGCACATACCGTACAAACGGCCTAATTTCAGAAAACGGCATCTGGATAGGAGCCGGGAACGCAACGTTTGTCTGTGGCATAGGCCCCTCCGTAAATATTTATTTTAGACAAATATGCGTTGGGAATATACATTTATTAAACCACAGCGCGAGCCTATAATCAATATAACACCAGGTGTTGTCAAGCATATTGTTTTATGGCATGACTTACTTCCGTCCCCAGCCCAAATTGGGTTATATTTGAAAACAACAATCGGAGGAAGAATCAAATGATAGAACGGTTAAAGAAACGCACAGCGCGCATCGGCCTTTTCGGCGTAGCCCACCCCACGTACTGGGATCAGTTCCCCGGCCTTTTGAATACGTTGATGGGATACCACGCGGACCTCAAGGCTCTTCTTGAAAAGCAGGATGTGGAAGTCGTTGATTTCGGCATGGTGGATACGAGCGAACGGGCATACGAAGCGCTGGAAGAAATGAAATCGAA
>JAEYLA010000295.1 GCA_023461495.1 Bacillota bacterium
GAACAGCACCACGCAGACAGCCGTCACCCAAGTCCAGCCGTTTTGGGTGAGCAATGCGGAAAGCGAAGCAAGCGAGTCGTATTCCATTAGGCTGCCCTTGGAGAGATACGCCATCAGCGCAATGGGAATGACGATTTCATTTGCCGGCAACCCCAGAAGAAACGCCATGAATATTACCCCGTCCATACCAAAGAACCGGGCAAACGGATCAAAAAATGTGGTTCCGTGTGCAAGCAGCGTCAGCCCTCCCACCTGCACGTTGGCAAGAATCCAGATCACAAGCCCCGCGGGCGCCGCCACAGCCACTGCGCGCCCCAGCACAAACAGCGTGCGGTCAAAGATCGAGCGGACGATCACTTTGCCGATCTGCGGCATGCGGTATGGCGGAAGCTCCAGCGTAAAGGCGGAGGGTTCGCCCTTTAGCATGGTCTTTGATAGCATCCACGAGGACAGGAACGCCATCAGTACGCCAAGCGCGATGACAGACGTCAGCAGCAGCGCCGCAACGATATTGTCCCCGGGCCGCGCCGCGGTACCCACAAAGAAGATTGTGAGTACCGCGATGAGTGTGGGAAACGCGCCACCATCCAAAGGGAAACAAATCTCCACTTATTGCGTTCTTAGACGCTAACGACGAGTAAGCGGCTGAAAGATTCTTACTCGCTCCCAGGAAAAATGTGCAAGTCCTGCCCATCCCAGGTTATTTTCTTGATCAGCAACCTTATTAGCGTTCTCTTTTCATGGATTGACATTAGATCGAAATCGTTTTTCAAGCTGCCCAATGCACCAGCGATCATGTCAATCTGGATTTCCCTATTGGCAAGTTTGGATTCCTCTTCCCGAATTCGCTCTCGTTCAGCCAAAAGCCTTTTCTGCTCGGCATCCAATTCATTGACGCGGGAATTAATGTGTTGGATCAATGCCGCATTGAGGTTGCCTGCTGATAGGGTCGAAACAAGATTTTCAATTTCATCTGCGCATTTTTTTAACCGAGCCTCAATCGATACCCCGGGAGCTTCCCGCTCTTGCTCGGCAAACTCCTGTTTCAATTTTTCCAAGAGTTTAAAAATGCTCGAATTCTGCTCAGTGTATTCCATGAGATAATCGCATACCATCTGGTCAGCGTCTTTACCGTTTACGTTTGGAATATCACAGAGGTCGAACCCACCGCGCATTTTGCTGTTGCACATATAATAAAAGCGGTCGGACTCATCTTTTCTTTTGCCTGTAAGCCCTCTTTTGGCAAACAAACGTTTACCACACTTCTCGCAGAATATGAGGCCCGACAAAAGTGAGTAGTCATTATGCATCTTTGCCGGCTTTTTACCATCCGGCTTGTTATCCTCAAGAATATCCTGCACGGTAATCCACTGCTTTCCGCTTACTATGCCTTTGTGCTTTCCAACAGCAATGATCCATTTATCTATAGACTGCCTTGGTGCGTTTTTCTTCTTGTAATCCCTCTTGTTGTACGAAAGTATCCCATACTTATCGGAGCAATCCTTCTCCTGAAAGCAGACCTCAGCATTCATATCAGTGAAATAATTGAGGGCATCCTGATCTGCTACGCAGTAAACGGGATTTTGAAGTATTTCTTTGATTCCTAATAGTGAGAAATACTCTCCGCTCCTCGATTTGATCTCGTTGCGGATTAAATGCTTGCTGACTCCTGAAACAGCCCTTAACTCTAGAAATTTTTCAAACATCACCTGCACAGCGGCAATTTCGTCAGGATTAGCTTTCAACTTGAATGATGTCCGTATCTTCCCATCAACAACAACTTCCTGCGCCTTTTCGGATGTAAATCCAGTTGGCGTAGAACCGCCCAACCAACGTCCTGTCCGGGCAAGCATCATCATGTTGTCTCTGACACGCTCAGCCAGAATATCCCGCTCAAGCTGAGAAAAGACGCTTGCTATGTACATCATAGCTTTGCCCATGGGCTTCGTTGTATCAAAATCCTCTCTAACACAGATAAACGATATATCGCAGCCACTGAAATACTCAATCATGTTAGAGAAATCACGGACGTTGCGGCTGATACGATCAAGCCTATAGCAGACAATATAATCCGGCTTATTGAGCTTTATATCCTGCATCATCCGCTGAAACTGCGGTCTTCTGGTGTCTTTGCCTGTAAAGCCCTCGTCCTCGTAGACGATTATTTCTGCGTTTTGTGAACCGTCCGGTGACAAGGTGTTCATTTTGGAATAAATGTGCTGCTTGCACATTTCAATCTGGTTCTCTATCGATTCGCCTTTTCCGGTGTAAACGGATTTACGGCTATAAATGAAGAACCTCAAGGCCATCCCTCCTTTCGTCTGACGCAATGAAAAATATAAATAAGGGGTTTGATCACCTCAGAATTTATAAAGCTGTTACTCAAATAATAGTCAGATAATCGCCAGTATAGCCATAACTATTCGGCATAGCCTTCCCGTCCGCGGTTTGAATTGCGCCCGTCTGACGATCAAGTTGATCGTAAACATACTGGGATCACATTCCCATCCGCGTCGGCAACTTGCAGACCTCGCCGGTCTCAAACAGTCAGTAATCGCAAGGCACGAAGACTATGAATGCAACTCCTCAGATTGATATTCTTTTCGAGGTTCTCCAGCCTTTAGGGTTTACCTTGTCCGTTGTTCCTGCCGTCTCTCCGCAGGGTGACTTTTTCTTTCGGCCGGTAATCGCGCTTAACAGCTACCGCACATATGCGATAGCTGTTTTTGTCAATTTGCCGTCCTCTGTAGGAACATTTCCTTTTCCTGAAATAAAAACGTTTTTGGTATTGACAATTCTACCCTCAACCAGCAAGATATTAGTAGAAACTTTGGGGTTTGATATGAAGAAAATTCGAAACGTTATTACAATCAAAGATGTCGCTGCAAAGGCCGGTGTTGCCATCTCAACGGTATCCCTTGTTTTAAACAATCGCGATGCCGTAAAGGACAGTACCCGGCTTCGTGTGGAAGCCGCTGCAAAAGAACTGGGGTATGTACGAAACAGCATCGCCGCCTCCATGAAAACCGGGCACACAAAAATCATTGTGGTTATCGTACCGGATTTCATCAACGACTTCTTCACCTGCGCCGTGCAGGGCATCACCGAGGTTGCGACGGAGCGCGGTTATTTTACGCTTGTATTTGCCACCAGTGAGTCCCCGAAAAAAGAGCAGGAGCTGTTTCATGGCGAGATCGGCCAGATCATCGACGGCGCAATCCTCATCCCTTCGATAGAAGATGAGTTTTTTTATGATGGGCTCTCCAAGCCCGTTGTGCTGATCGACCGAACCGTCGGAAACCTGAACGCCGTCACGATCGATAACTATAAAGGCGCCTATCTTGCCACAAAAGAGCTGATCAACGCGGGCCATACGAAAATCGCCGCCATCAACGGCGACCGCGACTTTATGATCTATACCAACCGGAAGAGAGGCTTTGAGGACGCTATGCACGAGCACGGCATCCAAATACAGGAGCGCTACATCAAGCAGGGAGAATGGTACCAGCACAGCGGCTATGCGCTTACAGGAGAGCTCCTCACGGGAGATGATCCCCCCACCGCAATCTTTGCGGCCAACAACCAGATCAGCATCGGCTGCATCAATTACCTGCGCGACCACGGCATCCAAATCGGGCAGGACATTTCGCTGACCGCGTTTGATGATTCGCTGCTGGCCCGCACCATACGCCCCGCCGTCACCGTTATTGACAGACCGACCATTGAAATGGGACGGATTGCGGCACAGATGCTGCTGGATATTCTCAGCGGCAACAGGACAGAGCCGCAGCAGAAAATGCTTGATGTCAAGCTGATCCGCCGCGGCTCCGTCGCAAAGGCATCTACCTGAGTGCGGGCGTGTCCCGCCCTATCGCGCAGCCTCTTCCGCATATTCCCCTAGACGCAAATAGCGCCCATACGCTGCGGCATAAGCCGCAGCATTTGTTTTTTGGGGAAGATAGGTATGCAGATATCCCTCACACATATTGCGCTGCGCGTCCTCAATACGCGCATATTCGCCCATGGAAACCGCGGCATAGATCGCGGCACCCCTTGCGCAGGCCTGCAGCGAGGAGGAAACCTTAATCGGCATGCCCAGCACATCGCTCAACACCTGCATGATGTAGGGCGATTTCTGCGCGATTCCCCCAACTGCAATAAGCTCCTTGATTGCAACACCCTCCCCGATGAGCGCGTCTATGAGCTTCTTCTGCCCGAACGCCGCCGCCATGGCGAGCGCCTGATAGACGGCAGGCGCCGTTGTGCCAAGCGTCAGCCGCGAAATCGCGCCCATGACTTCTTCGTTTGTATTGGGGTATCGCCTCCCATTGAACCAATCGACCGCCGTCAGCACCCCTTCAATGGGCAGCAACGCTGCCTCCTGCTGCAAGCGTCCTAAAAGCTGCACTTCCATCCCGGAAGCAAGCGCAGCGTACCGTTCCGGCTCCGCATCGCGCAGCGCCTGCATGGGCCAGAGCAAAAAGCGCTTGAGCCAGGCAAATAGGTCCCCAAAAGAGGCCTGGCTCGTCTCAAAACCGACAAGCCCCGGTATAATGCTGTTTTCCGCCTGCCCGCCGATTGCGCATAGCTGCCTGCCCGCGAGCTTATCCGCATGTTCCACCATCATATTCACGGCTGAGGTGCCGATGTTGATCACCATCACATTGGGCGCAACGCCCGCGCCCACAGCGCCCGCATGTGCGTCAAGCGAGCTTCCCCCAACAAGAACATGCTCTCCTACCCCCAGCTTTTTCGCCCATTCCCTGCTGATTTTCCCCACGCAATAGTCACACGCCTGCGGTTTTGCATACGTGCTGCCCACATGCGCAAGGTACGGGTCAAGGTTCCTGCGGCACTCCGCCGAGGGGAGTCCATTCCACGCGCTGTGCCAGAGCGCCTTATGCCCCGCGGCACAGGCGCAGCGGTACATGGTATGCGGTTCTGTATTCCCCGTCAGGAGCGCCGGCATCCAATCACAATGCTCCACCCAGGAATAGGCCGCCGCTTTGACCTGCTCGTCCATACGGATGGTGTGCAATATCTTCGCCCAGTACCATTCCGAGCAATAAGCGCCTTGGTACTTCGTATAGTCTATGCCGTTATCGTCTGAAAACGCCGCATTGATCTCTGCCGCTTCCTGTATTGCGGTATGATCCTTCCACAGATGAAACATGGCGTTGGGGTTCTCTATAAACTCCGGCAACAGCGCAAGAGGCGTACCCGTACGGTCCACCGGGCACGGGGTAGAGCCCGTTGCCGCAAAGGAAATAGCTGTGATGTTCTCCCGCACCTCGCCGCTCACGGCATCCAGCAGCGCATGCATCACATCCGTGAACGCCTCGACATAATCCAGCGGATGCTGGCGGAACATCCGCTTTTCCATATCCTGATACTTTCCCGCAAGCCACCTTGGGTAGCCGCGTTCCGTTTGCGCCATCATCGTTCCGTCGGCGGTATTGATGACCACCGCCCGTACCGAATCGCTTCCAAAATCTACACCGATGACATACCGTTCCATAACCGGCCTCCTTTCCCTTACGAAACAATACGGGTCAAAAACCTCGGCTTTCCTGCCGGAGCTTTCACCCGTATTGTGTAAAATTGAACGTATTAGTTTTCCAGCCTGCCCTTGTTCTTGAGAAGGTCAAACGCTACCGCCAGTATAATGACGACGCCTTTGATGACCATCTGCACGTAGGAAGAAATGTGCAGGAGATTCAATCCATTGCTTAGTACGCCGATGACCAGCGCGCCGATGAGCGTTCCGCCAATCGTGCCGATACCGCCCGCAAAGCTCGTACCGCCGAGTACAGCCGCCGCAATCGCGTCCGATTCATACCCCTGGCCCGCCGTAGGCTGGCCCGAATACATGCGGGACGCCAGTATGATACCCGCAAGCGCCGCCATCAGCGCCGAGATGATATACACATTGATCGTCAGCCCGTTGATGCGAATGCCGGAGAATTTTGCCGCTGTGATATTGCCGCCCACCGCATACATCCGCCGTCCGAACTTAGTCCGGTACAGAATGACGGAAATCACGATCATCACGGCTGCCACGATATAAATCGGGATCGGGATTCCCAACAGGTATCCGTTGCCCATCGAGGTAAACACTTGGTCCTTGCAGGCGACCGACCGGCCGTTTGTGATGATGTAAGCAAGACCTCTGATAATGCCCTGCATGGACAATGTGACAATAAACGGCGGCATTTTGATGTAGGCAACGATCATCCCGTTAACCGCGCCGATTACCGCGCCCAGAAGGAGCGAAAGGAGGATTGCGATTGCAAGCGGCACATTTGCCTCAAGCAGCATCACAACCGCAACGCCGCTCGCCCCGACGACCGAGCCTACAGTCAGATCAATGCCTCCAATGATCAGGACGAATGTCATGCCGAACGCAATGAGGGAATTGATGCAAATCTGCCGCAGCACGGAGAGCAGGTTCTTCCCGGTAAGAAACGAGTCGGTCGATACCGTCAGTATTGTGCACAGAACAAGCAGACCAAGCATCGTGCCGTAATTGTTTTTGATAAATTTAGTGACAGGATCTCTGCCAAATACCAGTTTGTTACGCTTCTCGTTGTTCACCATTGATTCCTCCTGATGCAAGCTGCATAATGCGTTCCTGTGAGAATAGCTCCATCTCGTTGCGGCGCAATTCGCCTGAAATGCGCCCTTCGCACATCACGATAATCCTGTGACTGAGGTTGATGATCTCCTCCATCTCCGAGGAAATCAGAAGAATTGCCATGCCTTGTGCGGCCAACTCCGAGATCAGGTGGTAAATTTCCGACTTTGCGCCAATATCGATGCCGCGCGTCGGCTCATCCAGTATCAGGATGTTCGGGTTTGTCGCCAGCCATTTGGAAACCACGACCTTCTGCTGGTTCCCGCCGGAAAGATAACGGGCCAATTGATCGGTCGATGTCATCTTGATGGAAAGGCGGTTTGCATAATCGTCAACAATGTTCTTTTCTTTGCTTCTGTTGATCCTGATAAACCGGATAAACTGCTCCAGCACGGAGATCGTGATGTTGTAGCGGATGGGATTCTGCAGGAAGAGGCCTTCCGTTTTCCTGCTTTCAGGCACATAGCCAATGCCGTGCCGGATCGCTTCGCGCGGCGAATCGATGCGTGCCTTTTTCCCATCGAGATACAGTTCCCCGGCCTCGAGCTTATCAATGCCGAATATCGCGCGGGCAAGCTCGGTACGGCCTGCGCCTACCAGCCCGGAAAAGCCGAGTATTTCGCCCTTATGGATGCAAAAATCAATATTGCGTAATTTCTTATTTTGAAATCCTTTTACACGAAGACACTCCGCTCCGTGCGCCGGACTCGTATTCAAATCATAGATTTCGGAGATCTTCCGGCCAACCATCATGGATATGATGGCGTCCTGCGTCAAATTCTTTGTAAACTCCGTCCCGATAAGCTGCCCGTCGCGCAGCACGGTGACGGAATCCGCAATGCGGAAAATCTCGTCCATTCTGTGTGAGATGTATATAATTGCAATTCCCGCGGATTTTAGTGCATGAATTTGTGCAAAGAGTTGCTCAATTTCTATATTGGTCAGGGAGGAGGTGGGTTCGTCCATTACAATCAGCCTGGCGTTTGAAAGCAGCGCGCGTGAAATCTCCACCATCTGCTGCTTTGCAATGCTCAGCTCCCCGACCTTTACGCGTGCGTCAATCTGCATCCCCAGGGAATCGAGCACACCTTGCGCGCGTGCGACCATTTCTTTATCATTGAGAAAAACGCCGGTATTCCCTGTGATCTCCGCACCCATAAACAGGTTGTCCGCAACGCTCATGTTCTCCGCAAGGCATATTTCCTGATGGATGATGCTGATGCCATGCGCCTTTGCGCTTTGTACGCCGCGGATCGTTACTTCCTTCCCTGCGATTCGGATTGAGCCTGTGCCTTCGTCCTTCTCATGGATGCCGCCAAGTATTTTAATCAGCGTCGATTTCCCCGCGCCGTTTTCCCCCATTAGCGCGCGAACCTCTCCGGCCTTTATTTCTATATGTACCGAATCCAGGACCTTTGCGCCGGGAAACGTTTTGTTGATGTCATGCATCTCAAGAAAATACTCGGACGCCATCTTTTCCTCCTAACCCTCTGACTGTACCTAAGCGTTTGTGCTCCCCGGCGCGCCTTTACAAAGCGTGCCGGGGAAGCAGCTATACATAAGTATACGTGTTCCTGTCAGTTCTTCAAGCGTATTAATTTCCCGCGTTGGACGCATCCACCAGTTCTACGGGAACCTTCACGTCCGCCTCCACCGTCGCGCCTGCGATGACCTGATAGGCGGTCTCGATGCTGATGGAACCGATATCCTTGGGGTGCTGGGCTGCGGATGCAAGCATTTTGCCCTGTGCAATGGCAGCCTTGCCTTCGGTGGAGCCGTCAACACCCACGATCTTGATGGCATCGAGCAGGCCGGCGCTCTCCACCGCCG
Organism: Bacillota bacterium; assembly: GCA_023461495.1. Classification (GTDB taxonomy): domain Bacteria; phylum Bacillota; class Clostridia; order Christensenellales; family CAG-138; genus JAEYLA01. Next base: position 8,465 of record JAEYLA010000295.1, read on the forward strand.
CCGCGCAGCCGATCGCAGAAGGATCGTTGAGTGCGAATACGCCGGCAAGGTCAGGATATGCCTGCAGGATGTTCTCCATCACGGGCAGCGCGGTATCAACGCCGGGCTGAATTTCCTGGGATTCCACAATCTCCATTTCGGGGTACTTTTTCACGGAATCGATAAAGCCGTTTGCCCTGTCCAGGCAGACCTGCGCAACGTTGTAGGTCAGCATTGCGACTTTGCCCTTGCCGCCCAATTCCTTTGCGAGCGCTTCGCCAATCAGCTGGCCTGCCATGAAGTTGTCGGAAGCGACGGTGGATACCACGGAGCTTGCGTCGTTTACAGGCGAATTATATGCAATCACCGGAATGTTCGCGGCCTTGCATTGTTCCAAAGCTGCCTGGATGCCGTTGGAGTCCACCGGGTCAATCAGCATGACGTTGACGCTCTGCTGGATCATATCCTCGATGTCGGAAATCTGCTTTGCGGGATCAAATGCGGCGTCCATGACGATGAGCTGATCGCCGTCCTTCATGGCGCTTTTCATGCCGTCGAGGATTTCAATGTAGAACGGGTTGGCCTGATCGGCTACCGAAACGCCAATCTTGACCGGGTTGGCTGCTTCTGCCGCGGGAGCCGCGCTTTCCTGTGCAGCGGGGGTTTGCGCTGCGGCCGGCGTTTCCTGTGCGGGAGCCGCGCAGGCACTCAGCAGCATGGCCATGACGACCATGACCGACAACAGTACCGTCCATTTCTTGCTCATATTCTTTTCCTCCTGTTATTTACTTTGTGCATGCACAAACTTATATTTTAGTGCGAACCTTACCAGGCTGTATAGCCGCCATCGAGTACATAGGTGGAACCCGTTGCAAAACCGGCTGCATCCGAAGCAAGATAAACCGCCAACCCCATCAGCTCTTCCGCCTTACCGGAACGGCCCATAGGCGTCATGGAAAACCAACGTTCGATCGCGGGATCTTTTCTCTGATAGCGGTCTTCGCTCATTTCCGTCCGGATATAGCCGGGGCAGATCGCGTTGACGCGCACCCCCCTTGTCGCCCACTCCGTCGCCATGGATTTTGTGAGCATGATGAGACCGCCCTTGGACGCGTTGTACGCGCACTGGTTCTGGGGCGTATTGACAACCATGCCGGACATGGAGGCAATGTTTACAATGCTGCCCTTCCCCTGCTCGAGCATCACCTTGCCCACCTCGCGGGAGACGATAAAGGGGCCGGTCAGGTTAACGTCTATGACTTCCTTCCAATCTTCCGTGGTGACCTTTTCCGCATCATCCCCGCGCCAAGTCCCCGCATTGTTGAACAGAATATCGATCTTTCCGTATTCTGTAAGAACAGCTGCTACCATCGCCTTGATATCGTCTTCATTGCGCATATCGCCCTGGATGACCGTGCACTTAACACCGTAGGATTCAATGATGGGCTTTGTTTCCATCGCGCTTTGTGTGCGCCTTGCCGCTATGATGATATCGGCCCCCGCCTGCGCGAGGCCCATGGCCATCGCTTTACCAAGCCCCTGGCCGCCGCCTGTCACAATCGCATTGCGGCCTTTGAGAGAAAGTTGTTCCATTACATTCATTGCGCTTTTTTCCGTCCTCACCTTGATATTGCTTTTCTACCTTAGAGAATAATTTCGATCTGGTCTTTTTCCTCGTACTGCACAACAACGCAATCGTTTTTATAGATTCGCTGCGGCAGGACAATCAGCACATGCGCCCGTTCGCGGTTGACGGGGAACCCGCCATAATGCCATACGCCCGTATGAATCTGCAGCACCGTTCCGCAGGGAACATAGAACGCTTCCGTCAATTCGGGAACAGGGTCCTTTGTAGGCGGCGCCGCATGAAAGATGATATCGTCGTCCATCACAACGATCGCCTCGCCCGTGGTGTTGTGGTATTCGGAGGCCGTCACCACCATTTTTTCCGCCTTGTGCAAAACAAGCGGCGAAAGCCCTATCGGCATGCTCCCCGAAACAGGGAAGAGTACCTGATCGTTATAAAAATCCCCCATGTGGTTTCCCGTAGGATTGGTAATGCTTGTGTAACTGCCGTACGGGCGGAAGCTTTCCGCCGTCAGCGGCTTGACCTTTACTGTTCTCATTGCTGTTCCCCTCTTTTTGATTTCATGGCGACCGCCGCCCGCGCGCTCGAAGCAATCTGCTCAGGCGTGAGGCCGTAGCGTATAAGCAGCTCATCCGCATTGCCGGATTTGCCGAACGTATCCTGCGTGCCCACCCGCTTTATCGGAACAGGGCAAATCCCTGATACCAACTCCGCAACCGCGGCGCCCAGGCCACCCAATACGGAATGTTCTTCGGCTGTCACAATCGCGCCTGTCTGCATAGCTGCTTCTAGTACCGCGGCTTCATCAAGCGGCTTGATGGTGTGCATGTTCACAACGCTTGCTTCAATGCCTTCCGCCGCAAGAAGCTCCGCCGCTTTGAGCGACATCGCAACCATGATGCCGGTAGAAATGATGGTGACGTCCCTGCCTTGGCGCATCTGTACGGACTTGCCGATTTGAAACGCATATCCGTCAAAATCCGTAATGACCTCAAGCGCACTCCTGCCCAGGCGCAGATACGCCGGACCTTCGTATGCGGCAAGGGCGTGTACGGCCGCACGCGTCTCGTTGGCGTCTGCAGGGCAGATCACCATCATGCCCGGAATGCTGCGCATCAGCGCAATATCTTCCAGGCACTGGTGCGTTGCGCCGTCCTCCCCTACCGTAAGGCCCGCATGCGTGCCCACCACCTTCACATTCAGCCTGGGGTACGCCAGGGAATTCCTGATCTGGTCAAACGTCCTGCCGGCGGCGAACATCGCGAATGTACTGATAAACGGCTTCAACCCGCACGTCGCCATACCGGCGGCGATTCCCACCATGTTCGCTTCCGCGATGCCCACATTATGAAAACGTTTCGAATACTGCGCATGAAACAAACAGGACATGGTGCAAGTGCTTACGTCCGCATCAAGCGCTACAATTTTGGGGTCCGCGCCAATCTCCACCAGCGCTTCGCCATAGGCGTTTCTCGTTGAAATCTTGTTACCCATTTGTGCTCATCTCCTCAACTCCGCGCGCAAGCTCGCGGAAGGCTTGTGCAAACTGCTCGTCGTTTGGTGTTTTGCCATGCCACTCGTTTTTGCCTTCCATAAAAGAGATGCCTTTTCCTTTTACCGTGTTGGCAATGATCATATGCGGCTTACCCGGCGTTGCCTTGGCGGTATCCACTGCGGCGGCGATCTGCTCCACATCGTGCCCGTCAATGGATTGCGTATGGAACCCGAACGCGTTGCATTTTGCTTCAATATCGCCCATATTCATAATCTGGGTTACAGTGCCGTCAAGCTGCACTTTGTTGCTGTCCAATACCACGATCAGATGGTCGAGGTGGCTTGATGCCGCAAACATCATGGCCTCCCATATCTGGCCCTCCTGCATCTCCCCATCGCCTATAACCGCGTAAACGTAATAGTCTTTCCCTGTCTGCTTGCCAGCAAGCGCCATCCCCACCGCCGCGGAGAGTCCCTGCCCCAACGACCCTGTGGACATATCCACCCCCGGAACATGCGTCATTTCCGCATGGCCGGAAAGCGCGCCTTCCGTCTTCCGAAACGTTTTTAATAAATCGGATGAAAAAAATCCTTTCAGCGCAAGGGTGGGATACAAAGCGACCGTCGCGTGCCCTTTGGACAAAACAAACCTGTCGCGGTCCTCCCAGCCCGGTTTTTCGGGATTTATACGCATTTTATCGAAATAAAGTACCGACATGATCTCAGATAACGAAAATGCACCGCCTATATGCCCAGATCTTGCATTCTCTACCATTTCCAAGCCGACTGTTCTGACATTGATTGCAATAGTTTCTAATTGCAGTTTACGATTTGCTTCCATATCATCCTTCTCAAATCCTATTTTCGTAACGTTTTTATTTTTAAGAGAAATGATCATTTTCACGTATATATTATGTCACATGTTCTATGATGTCAAGTCATAAACTAAAATTTATCCGCAGTATATTCGTGCAATTACAAAAGGCCGTTTCAATCGCTATTAAAAACGGCCTGTGCATATTTTGCAGATAACGCCTTGACAGCCAGCGTTGCACGCTCGCCAACTGGCGTGGCCTCTCTGGAGCATAGTTGTCATGTACACAGTAGTTATCTCTATATTATTCCTTGTGGCGTGTACAACGCGCCTAAAAAGAGCCGCCCGGGGTATGGATAATGTGATGTTCACGCGTGTCCGCACCACCCTACTGCGGTAAGATTATTGAAAGAAGAAGCGCAGCAGCTGATCCTTCTTTTTCGAATAGGGACGATAGCGAATCGGCAGATCGAGCCATACGGCTTTTTGGACAATGCTGCGATAATGGGTGAAGGTGTCGAAGCTAAGCTTGCCGTGATAGCCGCCCATCCCCGATGCGCCCACACCGCCAAAGCCCATATGCGGCGTTGCGATGTGGATGATGGTATCGTTAATACAGCCACCCCCGAAGGAACAAGTGTCCAGCACGAGCCGCTCCACTTTTTCATCGCCAGTAAACAGATACAGCGCAAGCGGCCTGGGGTGCTCCGTGATATACTGGATGCATTCTTCAATATGTGTATAGGAGATCATAGGGAGAATCGGACCGAAGATTTCTTCCTGCATGACCGGAGAATCAAGGCTGACCTCATCGAGCAGCGTCGGTTCGATAAAACGGCGGGCGGAATCGGTATTCCCTCCCACAACCGCTGTGCCGGATTCCAGAAGCGCGTGCAGACGCTGGAAATGCTTATCGTTCACGATCACGTTCATATCCTGCATCGCACCACCCGGGAAGAATTCGTGCAGCGCCGCTCGGAAGGCTTTAATAAACTGTGCCCTAACACTTTCATGGACGAAAAGATAATCAGGAGCGACACACGTTTGTCCGCCGTTGAGAACCTTTCCGAAGGCAATCCGTCTTGCGGTGACGGGGATATTGGCCGTCTTGTCGACAATGACGGGGCTTTTTCCGCCAAGCTCAAGTGTAACGGGCGTAAGGTGTCTGGCAGCACTTTCCATTACGAGCCGCCCCACATCGAGACTGCCCGTGAAAAAGATATAATCAAAATGCTGCTCCAGAAGAGCGGCGTTCTCCTTTCGACCGCCCTCGACCACTGCGATGTATTCCTCGGGGTAGGTCTCCCGCAGAAGCCTGGCGAGCACAGTGCTCGTGGCGGGAGTGTACGCGGAGGGCTTGACGATTGCCGTGCATCCGGCAGAAATTGCGCCGATCAGCGGATCAAGACACAGAAGCACAGGGTAATTCCAAGGGGACATAATCAGCGCCACACCGTGTGGCTCCGGCGATACAAAGGAGCGGGACGGAAAGTGCGCAAGCGGAGTAGGAACCCGCTTCAGACGCATCCATCCCTTCACGTGTTTAATATGGAAACGCAATTCATCAAGGACAAGCCCAATTTCGGTCATGAATACCTCCGACGGGCATTTGTTCATATCCTCTCTGAGTGCGCGGTTAATGGAAGCTTCCTGCTCCCGGATGGCCGTTTGCAGCTTTCGCAACATCTCTATACGGAAAGCAGCGGTTCTTGTGGCTCCGGAACGAAAAAATGCGCGTTGCTTTTCCATCAGTGCGCTAAAATCCATAGGCAGCTCCTTTCTTTAAATGGGGCATCCCTCGGTCCGATACCCGGAAGATGCGAATTTATTCGTTGTTTGCCGTATTCTTTTTCTCCGCCAGTGTATTGGTATCCATCGAGTCCTTATAGACCACGTATTTTTGGAAAATGAACTCTGTAATAAGATTGAGACCCATGTTGATAACCGTTACCAGATATTCGTTCCAAAACGCCGTCTCAACGAGATAGTCACCCAGCAGCGTGGACAGAGGGGTGAACACACAGTAATAGCCGAACACCTTCAGCATGGCAATGGGAACATTGCTGGCAGACTGGAAGGTATAACGGCGGTTGAGCGTAAAATTCCACAAGATGGAGAGAATTAGAGAAACCAGATAGCTAATCCAATAGGACAAGTGCAGCAGCTCGTTTAATAGTGAGAAGCTGATAATCTGGATAATGCCGGCGCTGAAGGAAAACAGCATAAATTTAATGGTTCGCCACAGCTCTTTTGACCGGTTGCCCTTCATTCTTATTTCCCCGCTTTCTTGGAATACTTGTTGAGATAAATAAAGCGCATGAGGAGCGTATCCAGTGAGGAAAGCGTCGCGGGAATCCCCAGAACACGTGTGTGCAGAAAGCTAACGCATGCTTTTTCAACGAGAATCCGCAGGGCATCGCAATCTTCCTGTGATTCAGCGCGACAGATCGCGCCGCCACCAGCTACCAGAACCGCAGGATACTTGTTCAATGCGCCCAGAACCGTATGGGGTGTCATTTCGACCGTGACCAATTTCGGTCCGACCATCTGCGCCATGTCGTCGAGCTGAGCGCGGAAGGCATGTGTGGTTTTGGATACCTCCACAACTGCTGAAGCGCTGGTGCAGGCAACACACGGGAAGGAGGGCGTAATCTGCTGGGTGATATCTGCCAACTCGGGAGATTCGATGCCCGGATTGCCGGGCTGCCCCTTGCACGCAGCTTTACAGGCGGCTTCCAGCAGCTTGGCACGCTCAAATGCATCCTCTTGATTCTTGCCCACGATCACCGCGCCATGCTGCGCCATCAGGACACAGTGTGCGCCGGCAGCGAGCGCCGTTGTAACCTTCGCGGATAGTTTTTTCGTACTGGGCAATCCATAGGATGCCAGAGCTACGCCGCCCAAGGACTGCCGTACTTCCTTAGAAAACAAGTCGGACTGAAAGCCCGCCAATCCCAGCGCAGAAGCATAGGTCTGGTGCGTATGGATCACAAAGCCCGCCTCTGGAAATTGTGCATATGCCGCCGCATGGACACCCTTTTCTGATGAGGGCTTGCGAGTGCCCTCCCATTTGCCCGTCGTCATGTCATAGGATACCACATCGTCTGCGGTGGTGCTTTCATAACTCAGACCGCTTGGTGTGATGACAAACGAGAGCGGACCGGTGCGGCAGCTTACGTTGCCCCAGGTTCGGGCCACAAGCTTCTCGCGGAGAAGCTTGCGTCCGGCATCTGCAACCGCCTGCTTGGCGTCCCATTCCGCAATCACCCGATCACCTCAATGGTGTCAAATACGCGGTCAAATGCCGCGATTGCCGCATCGATATCCTCATTGGTATAGGCGGAGCTGGTGTACATGCGATTGCCCGCAAGCGTTACCAACCCCTCCGCCATGTAGGCAGCGCCCATATGCTGCATTTCAGACTTGCGGCGGGAGGTTTCCTTGAGTACCTTCGGGATCTCCCACGGTTTTGACCAGCGGATGGCAAAATGCATGGTTCCCACCGTATCCAGGTGGCATACCGAGCCAACGTTGTAGGCAACGAAGGGAAGCTTTCGCTTTTCGATTAAAGCGGTTAGCCCATCCGTCAGGCGGTCACCCATCGCGGCAGCCTTTTCGCAGGCGCCCGTACGTTCGATTTCACAAATTGTGTGGTAGCCCGCGCAGCAGCTAATCGGGGTAGCGGCCATCGTGCCTCCGACCAAGGCCTTCCGTGTGCCGTGTCCATCCAGGCCGGCGCCAAGATACTTCATAAACTCCTTTTTGCCGCCGAGAGCGCCGGCGCCCGGATAGCCGCCCGCGATAACCTTCCCGAAGATGGTCAGATCGGGCATCACGCCAAAATACGCCTGTGCACCGCCAAGGCCGATGCGAAAGCCGGTGACGACTTCGTCAAAGATCAGCAGTGCGCCGTATTTGTCACAGAGTGCGCGAACATTGGCGGGAAAATCAAAATCAATGGGGCGTGTGCCGCTTTCGGGCCCGATTGGCTCCATATAGACCGCCGCCGTGCCCCCGTGAAGCTGGTTCCGCCGGAGGACGCTCTCCAGCGAATGAATGTCGTTCGGAAAAAATTCCTGCGTATGCCGGAAGATGTAGCCGGGAACGCCGTGCGATTGTAGCCCCTTCGTGCCGGGGATGCGGATACCGTAAGCAAGCTGATCGCTCCAGCCGTGATAAGCGCCACCCATCTTAACGATATTTTTCTTCTTGGTGGCAAGCCGCGCGACACGGACCGCGCCCATGCATGCTTCCGTGCCGGAACCGAACATGCGGATCATCTCCACGGAGGGAACCAGATCCGTGACCTTCTTGGCAAATTTATACTCGTACTCATGGAACAGACCTGTGGAGGGCCCGCAGGTATCGAGCAGTTCCTTCACCTTATCGCGAACGAACGGAGGGTTGCTCCCGAGCACCGTCGGCCCTCCCGCCTGAAGGAAATCGAAGTATTCGTTTCCATCGATATCGTACAAACGATTGCCCTCCGCCTTGGTGAACACCAACGGAAATGGATAATTGAACGCGAGATTGTGCTGTACGCCGCCGGGGATAACGTCCACCGCGTCCTTCACCATGGCGTGGGAGGTTTTGCAGCGTTTGCCATAATACTCGGTCTCGTATTGTTGCAGGGCGGCCTTTCCGATGCTGTAAATGGGCTTTTGGATTAACGCATCCAGCTTTTGGGTGACAGCTTTGGTGTCTACATAGCGATAGGGTTTCATACAAATTTCCTCCTTGTAATCGGCTGACGGTTCATGGCTTGAAAGCACTTTCTATTGGTATGGTAGAGCTTTTTAAAGACCTCAAAAGCCCTGTCATAAATAGCATGGACGGCCATGTCGGGATGGTAGGTTTTGGCGGTGAAAATCCTTTTCCCCGCATCTTCCAGCCTATTAATAGCCCCCAGTCCTACCCCCGCAATCACAGCAGCGCCGACGGCGCCTACGTTCTGCGGCGAATCCACGGTTTCAATGGTACGCCCCGTCAGATCGGCAAGAATTTGGCAAGTCACGCCGGAGAGCGCACCCCCGCCCACAAAGCGGATCGGGTTGGAGGTTTTGATCTTCCGATCCTGACACTCCAGCATCCAGCGCAGATGAAAGCACACGCCCTCTAGCACAGCGCGGATCAGCTCGGTTTTGCCGGTTTCGAGACGAATGTTGAAGAACATTCCAGACGCGTCGGGATCCTCAAACGGACATCGGTTGCCGTGCAGCCATGGCGTAAAAATCACGCCTCCCGCTCCCGGAGGGACCTTGCGGATCGTCTCCGTCAGGTAATCATAAAGGCTGGTGTAGACCGCCTCCTGCGTTTCCGCCACATGCTTCTTTTCCAGATAAATGTCGATTTCATCGAGGGCGAGATGGTCCTTCACCCATTCAAGGCATTTCCCCGCGGTTTCCATTTCAGCAAAATAGTTGAACTTGCCGCTTTGCACGCCGACAATTGCGGCAATCATCGCATCCGTATCGACAAGCTGCCGGTCCACAATGGTGGATACCCAGCCGGAGGTTCCGGAATAAATATGCGTATCTCCAACCTTTGTGCAGCCCGCGCCCACGCCAATCAGTGTAGCGTCCCCGCCTCCGCCGAATACGGGCGTTCCCTGCGGCAGCCCCAACTCCGCAGCGGCCTGCGTGGTGAGTCCTCCTACACGATCAGTTGACTTCACAAGGCGTGGGAGGTGCTCGATATTCACCTTGAGCATGCGGCAGAGGGAGTTGCTCCAGCCTTGCTTTCCTCTGCGGGTATCATAAAGGAAAGTGGAGAAGGCCGAATCCTCGGTCATGACGAATTCGCCTGTACAGCGGCAAAGCAGATATTCTTTTACATCGAACCACTTATGTACCTGCCGGAACACCTCTGGCTCGTTGCGCTCAACCCATTTGTATTTCCAGACGGGGTCCTTCACGCTGGAGGAAACCGCGCCGGTGAGCACAAGGCTGCGGAGTAGCTTCACTACGTTGGCTCCCGCTATCTGCGGGCCGTGCGCCATGCCCATCCGGATTTCTTCCTTTGCGCGCTGATCCATATAGCTCATGGGGCGGCGGACGGCGCGACCCGCGCGATCCACCAGTACAAGCCCCTGCATCTGGGTGCAGAAAGAAATTCCATCGACCTCATGCGGCTGTACTATTGTTTTGGTAAACAGCGCTCGGGTAGTGGCGCACATTGATGCCCACCATTCCTCCTCGTTCTGCTCTACGCCGCCGTTCGCAAGCACCGTCAGGCCGTATCCCTGCTGTGCGCTGGCAATAAGTGTGATCTTCGCCCCTAATTGAAACAGGCACGTTTTTACACCGGTCGTACCGATGTCGTAAGCGATGACATGGGTCATGTCAATTCCTCCTGCTTCCCTTTGTGCGTGATTTGAGTTTGCTCGACGGTAAACGCGGATTCGAAGAACTTTAGCAGCTCGGAAACGACCTTTTCGTCATCGGAAAAGATATCGTCTCCACAGTAAAGCTTGAAACGTTCCCTGTAGTATTCACAGCAGTAGGAGAATTGCAGCATCATTAGCAGGCTGTCGAAGAAGAAAGCGAACAAGCGGGGATTCATATCGCTTCGGATATCGCCCGATGCTTGTGCCTGCGCGATGAAGGAGCCATATGCCTCAGAGGAAATGCCCTCGATCTGCTTCACAAGAAGCGGCGCATATTTTTTGCATCTTCCGGCCGTAATCTCATGGTAAAGGACATTATAATTGCTCTGATCTTTTGCGCTGCGCTGGACAGCGCGAATAAGCTTTTCTGCGCGAACAAGAATTTTATACTCACCCTTCAGGACATCGCCGATGACACGTTCTAATGTGGAGAGGCTATGACGCAGGCAGGCTTCAAAAAAGCCATCCTTATTGACGTAGTATTTGTAAAGCACTCCAACGCTGACACCCGATTTTTTGGCAATTACGTTGATGTTCGCCTGTTCTGAGCCTTTCTCGGCAAATTCAGCGATGCCGGTTTCCAAAATCTCGTTTAGCTTTTCTTCACTGAGCTTCTTGAGCATAATTCTTCCGTCCTATATATGCAGATTGGGTTTATAGAGAAATGGAGCGCGGCCATTCATTCTCGTGAATTTGCGCTCACGTCATAGCCATAATATACCATACTTTTTTATATTTGCAAGCCCTATAGATAACCAAATATTTTTTTCTTGCCAAGAAGTAGCGATAAATCCACCTGCAGCCGTTTAACATCTACATCGACAGCAACGTGTACACGAACGACAGTGCAAACGCAGCAACGGCATATCACGAAAGACGGGGCGGTTCATAACCACCCTGTTTTCATGTTATAGGACATGGACTGCACTTCATAAATTATGATATTGAAAGGGGGGACGTGAAATGAAGATACGCGGAATCGTTGTCCACGACGGCACACAGGCCGATTGTTCAAAAGCCGAAAAGCTCAATGAATTTCACGTCGATATCATCAGGCGGAGACTTTACGAGGAGAATTTAACAACCCAGCAGAAAATTGCTGTCGTTGATCAAATAATTGAAAGCCTTAGACTACGAGAACTTAACGGTATCATTCGATAGCTCTCTTAGCTTCTT
>JAEYLA010000296.1 GCA_023461495.1 Bacillota bacterium
GAAATTGATCTGAGGCAGCCCGCTCCATTTGCGCCCATCCGCTTAAAAGCCCGTGTGCTTGCAACAGCGGATGACGAGGATGATTACATGGACGAATACGCAGATTGAGGAATGATATGCAAAAGCAAGAGCAGATTGGCGCGATAGAGAGCATGCTGTTTGTCGCAGGGGACCCGGTATCCATACTGGAACTTGGGCGCGTGCTTGATATTACGGAGCTGGAACTGTACTCCCTGCTGCAGGAGCTTCAGGCGCAGTACAAACAGGAACGGCGCGGGTTTCAGCTTTCCATTACGGCGGAAACGGCGCAGCTTCTTTCCAACAATGCTTATGCGGAGTATGTGGAGCATCTTTTGCAGCCCGCGCAGCAAAAGACATTTTCACAATCTTTGATTGAGACGCTGGCAGTCGTTGCCTACCGTCAACCTGCAACGAGGGCTGACGTGGAAGCAGTTCGTGGCGTCCGGTGTGAATACGCAATGAGCCAATTGGTCAAGCTCAATATGGTACAGCCTGTGGGCAGAAAAGAAGTGGTGGGCCGCCCTGTGCTTTATGGGACAACGGACGCGTTCCTGCGCCAGTTTGGCATCAGTACCATTGCGGATCTGCCCAATTATGAGGCCTATTCCAAAGGCGAAGCACCTATTGAAACAGCGCTTACAGTATAGCGCACAGGCAGGGTCAGGGCCGTTTCCCTTTTCCCTTGACATCGCCTTTTTGCTCCGGTACACTATACAGAAATTTATGTGAAACAATGCTTTACGGAGGGCTTATGATAGAAAGCAAGATTGTAATGGATGGGCTGACGTTTGACGATGTGCTGCTTATCCCTGCAGAATCGAACGTTACGCCCAAGGATGTCAATTTGAGCACCTTTCTTACGCAGGAAATCCGCCTTGGCATTCCGTTGATGAGCGCCGCGATGGATACCGTAACGGAAGCGCCTATGGCGATCGCCATGGCCCGTGCGGGCGGCATCGGCATCATCCATAAGAACATGACGATCGAAGAACAGGCGACCAACGTCGATAAAGTCAAGCGCTCAGAGCATGGCGTTATCGTAGATCCTTTTTTCCTCTCTCCGGATCATATGGTCACGGATGCGATGGAGTTAATGAGCAAGTACCGCATTTCGGGCGTACCGATTACGGTAAACGGAAAGCTTGTGGGCATTCTCACAAACCGCGATCTGCGCTTTATTGAAAACTATCGCGTCCCCATCCGTGAGCTGATGACGAGCGAAAATCTTGTTACAGCACCCGAAGGCACCACACTCGCGCAGGCTAAGGCGATCCTTGCCCGCCACCGCATTGAAAAGCTGCCCATCGTGGATAACGAGGGAAACCTCAAGGGCCTGATTACCATTAAGGATATTGAAAAAGCAATCCAATACCCCAACTCCGCAAAGGATAAAAACGGAAGGCTTTTGGCGGGCGCTGCGGTAGGCGTATCCAAGGATACGTTCGAGCGTGTGGAAGCGCTCATAGCGGCCAAGGCCGATGTAATCGCCGTAGATACCGCGCACGGCCACAGCCGCGGCGTCATTGAAACCGTAAAGAAATTGCGTGCACAGTACCCGCACCTGCAGATCATTGCAGGAAACATTGCAACAGCAGAGGCTACGAAAGCGCTGATAGAAGCCGGCGTTTCCGCCGTGAAAGTGGGCATTGGGCCGGGGAGCATCTGCACCACACGCGTTGTGGCAGGCATCGGCGTGCCGCAGATTACGGCCATTATGGAATGCGCGCGCGCCGCGGAAAAACACAAAATTCCCATTATTGCGGACGGCGGCGTCAAATATTCGGGTGATATTACAAAAGCCATCGCCGCGGGCGCAAGCTGCGTGATGCTTGGAAGCCTCCTTGCCGGTACGGATGAAAGCCCCGGGGATACGGAAATTTATCAGGGACGCAGGTTTAAAGTATACCGCGGCATGGGCTCTATCGGGGCAATGGAAAGAGGCAGCCGCGACCGCTATTTCCAGGAAGACGCGCAGAAGCTTGTACCGGAGGGCGTGGAAGGACGCGTGGCATACAAGGGCTCCCTGCATGAGTCCGTTTACCAGCTTTGCGGAGGGCTCCGCAGCGGTATGGGATATTGCGGTGCCGCCACCATAGCGGATTTGCGTGAAAACGGCAGATTTATCCGCATCACCTCCGCCGGTCTTACGGAAAGCCACCCGCACGACGTATACATTACCAAGGAGTCGCCAAACTACTCGGCGCGCTAAAATAAATAGTACAACGCGTTATGATGTGATAAGCGTTATAACGCGTTTTTTGTAGGGGAATGACATGAAGCTACAGCATTATCTCAAACAATTTGATCGGCTTGCGGTGGCGCTTTCCGGCGGGGCGGACAGCGCCTGCCTGCTGCGCGAAGCTGCGGCAACGCTCGGACGGGAGCGCGTACTTGCGATTACCGTCCAAACGGAGCTTTTGCCCACAAGAAGGATGCGTATGGCAAAACGCATGGCGGAACTTGCCAATGTAGAGCATATCATATTGCAGGCGGAGGCATTGGAAGAAGACGGTATACGCAGTAACGGATCGATGCAGGAGTATTTTTATCACCGCCTTGTTATGCGGGCGGTACTTGATGAGGCATGGGTAAGAGGATGCGAGGACATCGCCGATGGAATGCATCTGGACGACGCGCAGCGCCTTGCCGCGCAGGCAGCCCGGGAACTGCAGATACGAAGCCCCTTTGCGGAATGTAGTATGGGCTGTTTTCATGTCGCGGCGTTACGAAAGGGGATGGGGGAGGATACAGCACCGGGAGAGGGCTCTCTTGCTTCCCGACTGCCGCAGGGAATGCCGCTGACGTTTGAGGTGCTTTCACGTATCGACGAAGCGGAAGAAGAACTCTGCCGCCTAGGGCTGACGACCGCGCGCGTTGTGGTGCAGGGGGAAACGGCCGCCATCGTTGTGGGAGAGGCGGAACAGGAATGCTACCGCACACTTTTGGAACGGGCACATTCCATTGCCGGCAGAACCGGATTTCAAATAGCGGCCGAATAGCCGCGGTTTTGAAAGATACTGCATAAGTTACCCATGGCTGCCCATTATTGCATGTTTTTCCGCCTTCAAACGTGTTAAAATAAGGATTGGGAGATTCAATTTATACCGAATCAAAAACACATAGGAGGACAGAAGCTATGCCAAACTTTGCAAATCCTTTTCAGGGAAACGTCAACCGCAAAATGACAAAGGAAGAACTTATCCAGGCGGTTCGGCTAGATATCGCAGGCGAACTCGAGGCCATTTATGTGTATGATGCGCATGTATTGGCAACCGATGATCCCGTTGCCAAAGCGATTATTTCGGACATCCGTGATGAAGAAAAAGCCCATGTCGGCGAGCTGATGACATTGCTCCGCCACCTTGACCCGCAGGAAGCGGTGCATTTCCTTTCGGGTGAAAATGAAGTGAAGGAAATGCTTGAGGATCTCGGGATCGTTCCTGTTTCCTCGGCGGCGGGCGGCGCGCCGGCTACAGTCGGCAGCTTGATAAAAGACTAGAGAAGGAGGGAGAAAACAATGGATTTTTTGTTTCGTGACGGGTCGCCGCTTTCGGGTGAACTTTGGAATAAAATTGATGAAACCGTAGTGAAAACAGCGAGCCGCCTGCTGACCGGACGCAGGTTTGTCAACCTTTATGGCCCTCTGGGCGCGGAGGCACTGAGCATTCCCGTAGATGATCTGACAAAGCGCGGTGAAATGCAGGAAGATGGCGCTCTGATGAGAACCGGCTACCGGGCCTATAAAGAGCTGCCGCTGATTTACAGCGATGCGATGCTGTATTGGCGCGATCTGGAGAATAGCCTCAAGAGCGGGTTGCCGGTTGACCTTTCCTCCGTTGCGGAGGCCGCCGCACAGTGCGCGAAAAAGGAAGATGAGTTGATCTTCTTTGGCAGTGAGGCCCTTGGCTATGACGGCTTGTTCACGGTAGAGGGCACTGCGCATATCAAGAGAAGCGATTGGAAGGCCGGCGAAAACTCGTTCTCCGATATTGCAAAAGGGATTGAGATCCTTACTGAAAAGGGGATTTGGGGCAGGCTTGCCCTTGTGCTAAGCCCAGACCTCTATACACAGCTGCAGCGCATCCAGCCCGGAACCGGCAAGATGGAAATTGAACGGGTCAGCGCACTGGTAGACGGAAATATCTTCCGTACGCCTGTTTTGGGGAGCGGCAAAGCCATATTGCTCAGTGCGGACAGCCAGTACATGGATCTTGCCATCGGCCAGGATATGACGGTCGCTTACCTTGAAACGAAGGATCTGAACCATGCGCTGCGCATCCTTGAAACAGCGCTTCTCCGCGTAAAACGCAGCGATGCCATTGTGATATTTGATTAAGCAATGCAGAACATCAAAATTAAAGGAGCGGTCACCCGCTCCTTTTCCATGCAGTTAATGGTCATTTAAGCGCCGGTAAATCGGATTATGTATTGCAAGCGTGCTTGCAATAACGCCTGTCAGCCCGGTAATCAGGAAAATCACAGCCATTCCCGAGCCCTTTCCGCCTCCGGTCAATAAAACAAGAAGCTGCTGCAATGGGGAAACCTGCGCCATAAAAGGTTCAAATACATGGTCTGCAAGAAATCCGCCAAGGAACAGCCCAAGCGGGATGGTGCAGTACTGCAGCGTATCGCGGGCCGAAAACACCCGCCCCTGCAATTCAGTTGGGACATTGGTACGCATAATGCTGAACATGCACGCGCCTGTAAAGGGCACAAGCATATTCCCGCAAAATGCGGAGAAAATCCACATCGGGGCGCTTCGTCCGAGGCCCCACAGCACATCGCCTAAGAAAAACGATATGAGCATGGTCCAAAACAACAGCTGCGTCCGGTGCTTTGCGGGCTTCATAATAGTTACAAGGACGCTGCCCAGCAGCATGCCGATCCCCATGGCGGAGGTGACGAAGCCGAGCGTCGTTTGGCTGTCGCCCGAACGCGCCAGTATCATGGCGGGTAAAATCCCATAGCCCGAAATATATGCCAAAAGATTAATGAGTGACATATACAGGATCAGTTTCAATAAGGCGTTATTGGCTCTAAGAAACGAAAACCCCGTAGCACAACTTTTCCGCACCGGTTCCTTCTTTTGCTCTGCGTTCTTTGGAAGGGGAGGGAGTTTTACAAAAAACAGCAGGACAAAAAACGCAAAGAGGAAAGTACTTAAGTCAATCAGGAAAACCGTCGTAAGACTCCCAAAAGACAAGATAGCACTGGCGAGCGGCGGCGTCAAAATACGGATGAGTGAGCCGGAAAGCGCCTGTAATCCGCTTGCGCGCACATATTGTTCCTTGGGTACCAATAAACCGACCGCTACATAGGACGCCGGGTTCTGAAACGCGTTCATGAAGCTGTTTACAACGTTAGCAACGTACAAATGCCATACCTGTAGGGCTCCGGTAGAAAACAGTATGGCGATTGCCAACGTAGAGAGCGCCGCAAAAAGGTCGCTCACCAGCATGATCTTTTTCTTATTCCACTGATCCGCCAGTGTTCCCGCTATAAAGCAGAACAGGATGGAAGGTAGGTACGTAAAAAAGGACAATAGCGCGATGCTTGTCGCGGTATGCTGCTGGTGGTAAACCCAAAGGATCAGTGCAAAACTGGTCAAAGAACTTCCAAGAGAAGATACTGCCTGGCTGCCCCATAGAATTAAAACCCCTTTAACGCAAGGGGCCTGTATGTGATTTTCATAGCTTTGCTCCTATTCAATCATTTGATTGTAATGAAAGAATGCAAAGCCTGATTTGGACGGTATTTACCGCTCCACGCAATCTCCGTTCCGGATCAGACCTTGCATGGAGCAAACACTATCATGAGCGGCGTCATACATCCACATCCTTCTCATAAATTCCAACGCGCAGTATACCATATATTCCTATTTCAGTCCAGAGGAAATGTTGACGCCCGGCTGAATAGATCAGCCGGGCATCGGTGCTTATGGGTGGATTTGAATGACCATCTCACCGCAAAGCCTGCATGTTGTCAGGGCATGGCCCGAAACGCAAACGATTTGCCCGCACGCGAGCATGCGATCATAGGCCGATCTTGACAGCCCGAGCTTTTTGCGCAACAGGGCGGCAGGCCTGATTTCTAATGGCCGCTCCGCCACTATATGGAGTTCCACCGGTTCATCAAGCGTTGCATCCGCGCCAATGAGCTCCACTTCCGGCAGGCCCGGCTCCGCGCCGTTTCGTCTGATCAGCGCCGTATCAACAGCGCAGCGCAGGACATACTCCGCTTCATTACCCATATAGCCGTTGAGCGCACCGGGCGGAAGCGAACGGGGATTCACGCGGGAATGCACGGTGAGATTCCATGTGGTATCGCACACAGCGCATTTATAAATGAGCCACACATCCATGTCCTTTTTCTGAGCGTTCACGCGGAACAGCC
>JAEYLA010000297.1 GCA_023461495.1 Bacillota bacterium
CTCTTCCCGGCGATCTGCGGATAGGCGGAAAGTTTCTCCGCAATCAACTGCTCAAGTTCGGCGACAAGCTGTTCGCCTTCTTTTTGCATGCCCATTCCGGTGGCGTCCATGGTGATCTGGTCGCGCCTGTAGGTCTGCCAGGCAAGCGTGGGATACGCAACAACAGGCGCAATTTGGCTCAACAGCTCATAGTCCTCCTGCGTGATGCCGGAGTATGCCGCAAGAATTACATCGGGCTGCACTTCGTTGATGGCTTCATAATCCAAGCCGTCCGTATCGCTGAACAGCACGGGGTTTTCAACGCCAAGCGCTTTGAAGCCTTCCGCCGTCCAGGGCAGCATGCCGCTGCCGTCCGTTACGCCATAGTTTGCCATGGACACGCCTACAGGAACTACGCCCAGCGCCAGCGGCACGTCATGGTTGCCCCAGAAGATGGTGGCAATGCGTTCGGGCTTTTCCGTAAGCACGGTTTCTCCAAACGCATGTTTGATGGTAATGGGGTATTCCGTAGCCTCAACGGGCACTTCTGCCGTTGCTTCAGGTGCGGGCGTTGCTTCCGCCGCGGCGGGTGTGGCTTCTATTTTCGAGGGAGCTGCCGGAGCGGCGCACGCCGCCAGAGATGCAAGCAGCGCAATGGCGAGGAGGACGCTGACCAGTTTTTTAAGCTTCACGATATTACTCCTTTGTACTTGAAATGATATAAGGTTAGAGTACGCTAACCTTAGTTAGGGTATCATTTTTCCCCTATACTTGTCAAGTACCCTATTATTTTAGTAGGAATTAACGGATGCGCAGAAAACAGACGCAAGCAGGGCGTTTCACTGCCATACTTCCGGATAAATCCGCAAATACGTGATAGCTGCGGGCAACAAAACAGCAAAGATGTGCCTGTATAAAAAACGGGCCGCGGCAAATGCCGCGGCCCGGGAGCAAGACTGTTTTTGCAGGAGACAAACCGGGAGCGTAACAGCGTTTCTACCGCACACGGAAGATCGTCCTGCGGCACTTGCCCGCAATGACGTCGCTCAGCTTGCTTTTGCCGTTGGCGATGATGACGGTGGTACCCTGCTTGACGGGCTCCTTGATAAAGTCGAGCTTGGCGCGCGCGCCGTTCGCGCCCGCGCGGCTTGCGCCCACGCAGGAGGTCTGCAGGATGTCGATGCCGTCGAGCACCTCTTGGATGTCCTTGCCCTCCACAGCCTCCACAAGCGTCGATGGATCGGTAGGATCGCGGTAGATGCCGTCTACCGAGGTGAGGATTACAAGGTACATCGAGTGCACCAGCGTGCAGACGACGGATGCGGTCTCGTCGTTGTCCACGCACTCCACCACATGCTCCGTCTTTTCCCGCAGCAGGTCAAGCTCCCAGCGGCGGTTCTCTTCCGAGGAGACGGGATCGTTGTAGTTGATGATGGGGATGGCATTCTGCACCGCGCAACGTAGCAGGAAGCGCTTGATATGGTTGCGCTTTTCTTCATCGTTGAAATGCGTATGCTCAACTAAAAGCTGCCGCACGGAATACTGGGAGGGCACAAAGCGCCGGTACTCCTGCATCAGGATCGTCTGGCCCTGTGCGGCGTAGTCCGTCTTTACATCCTCAATATCGCCGATCAGCTCCCGGCCGCTGCGCTTGATGTGGTCCACGCGCCCGATCTCCACGGCGCCGGAGCTGACCCAGATAATGCCGGGGCGCAGTTCCTTGCCAAGGCGGCTGAATATATTGTAATCGATGTCGTTGTCTTCTCTGCTGATGAGGGCCATCGAACCGATCTTTCCTACGATTTCAAAATCAAACTTCGGCATATCCATATTTCCTTCCAGGTTGCATTTAACCCAAAACAGTATAACACAGAATTATGGTTGTACAATCTCCGCCGTGTCAAAATCCGCATATACAACGCGCATGAGCGTCAGCCCGTGCGCGGGCGCGGTCGGCCCCGCATCATTCCTGCGGCCGGAGAAAAGGGCTTTTTGCATGGCGTCAGGCGATAACGTGCCCTTTGCGGCAGCAAGCATGGTGCCAACGAGGATGCGCACCATGTTATATAGAAACCCGTTGCCCTCCACATCGTAGTAAAAAAGTTCGCCCTCCCGCGTCCATTCGGAGCGGTAGATTTCCCGCACGGTGTTTTCCATGGAGGTGTTCGCCGCCATAAACGCGCGGAAGTCATGCGCGCCTATGGCGTCCTTGGCCATTTGGCGCAGGACGTCTTCCTCCAGCCTGCCGTGCACATGCAGCGCCGTGTTCCGTAAAAACGCGCGGGCATGCTCGCCTGCCTGGAGCGTATAGCGGTACTGCTTGCGTTTTGCACTGAACCGGGCGTGGAAGTCTTCCTCCGCTTCTCCCGAATACCGGATGCGGATGTCCCGCGGGAGCCCGCTGTTGAGCGCAAACGCGAATTTATCCGCGGGCATGCGGACGCTTGTATCAAAATGCACCACCTGCGCCAGCGCGTGCACGCCGCTGTCCGTCCGGCCCGAGGCATGGAGCGCGATCTCTTCCCCCGTAACGCTATGAAGCTCTTGTTCAATCACCTGCTGTACGGCAATGCCGTTCGGCTGCGTCTGCCAGCCGACGTAGTTCGTGCCGTCGTATTCGATGATGAGGCGGATTCGGCGCATGATGGGGGCCTCCGTTGTTAGGTTGCAAGTAAAGTTGGGTTCTTAGGGCCGTAACGGCCCTGAGCGGAGGTTTGGAGGCAGAGCCTCCAACGTGATTCTATCGTTATGTTCCCAATGCCTTGACAGCGTCCGAGCCTGCCACCTGCACAAACGCAAGCTCGATTTCGCCGTCCAACAGATACACGGTGATAACCTCGTCCCCCGCGGTGTTTGCCATGATGAGCGTGACGGTGCCCGTGTGATCAATATTGGAGGGAAAGCCCGCCTGCTTTGACACGGCGATAGCGGCGTCAAGCCCGGTGTCTCCGATGAGGGCGCGGATGCTCGTATCCTTCCACTCGCCCGCGGGGTAGATATCGTCCGCGGTCAGACTGTAGCCATAGGCGTTCAGCTTTGCGGCAAGCGTAGAGCCCGTGCCGTTTGAAAGGAACAGGCTCCACACGGCGGCGATAAGCAGCAGCGCGCCTGCGGCAAGCAGGAAGTTTTTTCGCTTTTTCGCGTTCATAGCGGGAATGCCTGCAGCAGCACGATGACAGCGCCCATGCCGAGCGTTGCGGCAAACGCAAAGGCGTCCGCGCGCCCATAGCGCAGCACATGCATGCGGGTACGGCCTTCCCCGCCGTGGTAGCAGCGGGATTCCATAGCCATCGCCAGTTCATCCGCACGCCGGAACGCAGAAACGAACAGCGGCACAAGGATGGGGATCATGCTCTTGGCACGGTTGACAAGGTTGCCGCTTTCAAAATCCGCTCCGCGGGAAAGCTGCGCCTTGCGGATTTTATCCGCTTCCTCCATCAGGGTTGGGATAAAGCGAAGGGCGATCGTCATCATCATCGCAAGCTCATGCGCGGGGAACTTCAGCCGGGAAAGGGGCTTTAAAAGCCGCTCGAGCCCGTCTGTCAATGCGATGGGCGAGGTGGTCAGCGTCATCAAGGACGTACCGCCCACTAAAAGCACCAGGCGCAGCGAAATGTACACCGCCTGCAGCAGCGCTTCCTCCGTAATGCGCAGGAACGCGTATTCCCAAATCAGCGTCTCGCCCGGCGTTAAAAACAGGTTCATCACAAACATGAACAGCAGCAGGAACCGCAGCG
>JAEYLA010000298.1 GCA_023461495.1 Bacillota bacterium
GAAAAAGTTGTGGATATGGTGCTCATCGGCCTGATCTGCGGCGGGCATATCCTGATTGAAGATGTGCCGGGGCTTGGAAAGACAACGCTCGTATCCGCCCTTGCGCGCACGCTTGCCTGCGACTTTCGACGCATCCAGTTCACGCCGGATGTGCTTCCTTCCGATGTAACCGGGTTTACAAGCTTCAATTTAAAAACGGGCGAGCGCGAAGTCAACTTCGGCGGGGTGATGGCGCAGATTGTGCTTGCGGATGAAATCAACCGCACAAGCCCCAAGACGCAGTCGAGTCTCCTTGAAGTCATGCAGGAGGGGCAGGTGACGATTGACGGCGTGAGCTATCCTGTGCCGCAGCCGTTCATGGTGCTCGCTACGCAGAATCCTGTGGAGCATGTGGGGACTTATCCGCTGCCGGAAGCCCAGCTGGACCGGTTCCTGCTCAAAATTTCTGTTGGATATCCGCAGCGGGACGAGGAACTTGCCATCCTTCTTCGCAACAAAGCCGCAAACCCGCTTGAAGCATTAGAGCCCGTCGCAACTGCGGAAGATATTCTGCTGCTGCGCAAAAAGTACAGCGAGATCATTTGCGCACAGCCTGTGATGGAATACATCGTATCCATTGCGGAGGCGACGCGCAGGCATGATAAAATCTCGCTTGGCGTAAGCCCGCGCGGGTCGCTCGCACTGATGCATGCGGCAATGGCAAACGCCATGCTCAACGGACGCAGCTATGCGCTGCCTGACGATGTGCAGCATATGGCGGAGGCTGTGCTCTGCCACAGGCTGCTTGTAAACCTGCAACAAAATCAGAAAATGGAAACGTCCGCATCGCTGCTATCTGCCATCCTGCATACCATACGGGTTCCGGGCGTTTCATGAAGCGCACAAGGTGGATCTATTATTCCATAATGGCTGCGTGCTATCTTGCGGGGCTCTATTCCGGCCTGCGCATCTATTTCCTTGTGTTTTCCGTGCAGCTCTTTACGGTGCTCCTTGTGGCGCTAATTAACCTGTGGACGATCTATGTGATTACCTACAAGCAGGAATTGGGCAAGAAGGTTTGCGTCAAAGGCGAAGAAACCGTCCTAAATATCGATATCAAGAACGAGCGCCCGGTGCCGCTCTCCTTGATCGAGGTGCATGTGGATGTGGTTTCCATGCGTGAGAACATCAACCTTGTGTTCGGTCTTGCGCCGCATTCCGGCAAAGAATTCCATATCCCCGTCACAATGCCTTACCGCGGCAAGTTCCTGGTGGGCATGACCAAGGTAAAAATAACGGATGTCTTCGGGCTGACCACGCTTAAGGTCGACATGCGGCGGCGGCCTTACTACCGGATGCAGGAAATGATTGTCCTGCCCAGGGCGCAAACGCAGGGCGCCGTTTCTTCCGATATGGCGGATGCAAAACTGTTCCGCAACGCATACCTCAGGCAAGCCGAACAGGGGGATAGCGTGTCCAGCTTAAGGCTGATGCGCGAAGGCGATGCGCTCAAACACGTGCATTGGAAAAAATCCGCGCAGCAGGGGAGCTTATATGTCAAGCAATATGAGCATCCGGAACGCGAGCAGGCGCTGCTGCTGATCGATACCGCTTCGCATGGATTGACCGGGGAGACGCTCCTTATCTATGCGGACACCGTTTGCGAGTGCGCCGTGAGCGTTGCCGCCCATAATCTCAGGCGCAACCGCGCGGTACAGGCGGTGTGTAGCGGCGTGCTTGGCCCTCCGGCGGTGTATACGCACAGTTCGGAAATTGAAAAGCTGCAGCATCAACTGGCCATACTGCCCTTCGGGCAAGACGCGCTATTAAGCGCCATCCAAAAGGCAGGGGACGCAGCACAATCCCCGCGCGCGCTGTTCGTATTTACCAGGGAGGCGGCGCCGGCCATAACGGAAGCGCTCGAACGCGTCTCACGGGAATTTTATTCGGTGACATTGGTGCTCATCGGCGGTACGCATACGAGCGGATGCATACACACGCTGCATGTCCCGCCCGGGGGCAATGCCGCGGAGCATCTTCATAGCATGGATTGATGGAAAACAGCATGAAAGAAAGCCGTATCAGGAAATTTGATCATATTGCGGACCTGTTTTGCTGCATGCTTCTGGGTGCGGCAATCAGCGCTGCCTGGTTTCCCTATCTCAATCTGGATACGGGCATTGCAGCGCACATACTGCTGATGGCTGTGGATGTTGCGCTGGTGCTGTTGCTTTCTTACCGTTGGTGGATCATCCCGGCAGTGCTTTTTGGCGTGGCGGCGCTTGTTGTTGGCGGCGCGCTGCTATTTAGCGCGGCGGATCGGCTGTTTGCCTATCTCGATGGATTTGTGCGCTGGTGCCTTTCTTATTATCCCCGGGACGCCCGGTACGCTTTGGAAGGCGGCATGACGCTGTTGCGGATTCTTGCGGGGCTGCCCATTGCGGGGATTTGCTATTTGTATTTTAAAAAGCTGTTTGTATTTGCCGTGCTGCCACCCGTAGCGCTTTTCATGCTGGTCTGGCTGCATCTGGAAAAGTCGATGGCCCTGATTCCGGTTCTGGTGCTGCTGCTGTGTGTGCTTTTGATCGGCATGGCGAAAACGACGGGGAAGCAGATGAACCAAAAGCTTCAGGAACGGGATCGGATTCCCGGCGCACTTTTGGAGGTGTTTGCCATCGTCGTACTCCCGGCGATCCTGTTGTGCGCGTTTGCCTTTTCCCCGGAAAAGGACGGGCAGTTGCAGTCGGAAGCGCTGGTGCGGTTTGTAGAGGACTTGGGGGATGTGCTGGATGGACGGGATGATAATTATTCCGCCATGCGCACCTTTGATATTGGAAAATCCGGCTTCTCTCCGCTGGGGGACCGCCTTGGCGGCGATATTACGCTGGACAATACGGTGGTCATGCGGGTCAGAACTTCCATGCCAATGCGCCTGACGGGCGCCGTGTTTGATACCTATGACGGGTCGAGTTGGACCGATGCGGGGGATATGGGCGGATACCGGTACATGGGCGCGTTCTGGCAGGGAAAACGCCGCGAGGTGTTCGGCGTGGATAAGCCCTATGGCGGCAAAAAGGCAAAGGATTTGTACTATAAGGTCACCGCTCCGCTATCCTTGAACATTTCCTATGACGCGCACGGCAATACCGTGTTCTATGCCGGCATGCTCCAATCCGTCAAGCGGTCTGATTTTGACGCCCACCAGATGTATTACAACCGCCAGGCGGAGCTGATGACCAAAAAGGTGCAATGGTCGCTCCACTATACGCTTGAGACGGTGGCGTTTGAGCGCGGCGCAAAGGACTTTGATCAAAACATGCTGGCATTGGAGGCGGCTGCGTCCACTGTGCGGGACAAGAGCTTAGAGGGGATTAATGCCTACAATCTGCAATTGCCGGAAGCCCTGCCGGCTTCCGTTTATGAGACGGCGCAGCGCATTACGCAGGGTTATACAACGGCATATGAAAAGGCGCTTGCGATCGAACGCTGGCTCAATGAAACCTGCACCTATACGCTTACCCCGGGAACTCCGCCGGAAGACCGGGACTTTGTAGACTATTTCCTGGAAACGCAACAAGGTTATTGCGTATATTATGCAAGCGCATTGACGGTGCTTGCCCGCTGCGCGGGGCTGCCCGCGCGGTATGTCACGGGCTTTGCACTCAAGCAGGACCCGGAACTTCCCTCGTCTTTTTCGTACGTTGCCACCAATGCCACCGCGCATGCATGGACGCAAATTTATTTTGCGGGAATCGGCTGGGTGGATTTTGACGCCACCGGCTGGAATTTCTTTGAGCCGACCATTGTAGAGGATTTGGAGTATGACGATATCAAACCCCAGCGCCCCGGTAAAAATGCAGGTGGGCAGCAGGAGGAGGCTGGCCCCGAGCAGACGCAGGCGCAGGCCAGTGCAACAAAAGATCGCGGCATATCACCGGGGCTGAAGATTGCGCTCATCAGCGTGTTGTCTCTCGTTTTCGCGATTGCCATATGGATGGGCGTGCGCGTTGTATTGCTGCTGACCGACGGGAGACGTTATTATAAGCGCATACAGCGCAAGCATACGGAGATGGGGCAGCGTCTGGACGCATGCTACGCAAGGACCATACGACAGCTTGCGTTTTGGGGGCTCCGGCAGGAAGCGGGGGATACGATTGTGACATTCGCCGCCCGGACGGACCGATGCCTTGGATCAAACGATATGGCTGCGGTTTGCGCCCCCGTGATGCGCATGCGGTTTGGAATGATGGAGCCTCTGGAAGAGGATGTGGAAGCCATTTGCGCGTTGAGCGCGGCGCTGGAAACGCGGCTGCGCAGGGAGCTTGGGCTGCTGCGCTATCTGTGGCGGCGGATTGTGGTCGGGCGGTAAAGTGATCTTCCGCTGCGATCTTCCCGCGTTTCAAGCCGGTTGTACATTTGCAATGAACGGCTACTGCCGCGCGATTTAAAAATCTGCTATACTGATAAACGGCAAACGCAAACTTCGAAGGAACAGGAAAGAGGATTATCGTGCGGATTGGCGTGATTGGTTGCGGAAGATGGGGCTCTTTTATTGCATGGTATCTGGATAGGATCGGACATGAGGTAACGCTGTACGGGCGGGCACAATCTCCCCATATGGAGCAGCTTATGCGTACACGTACCAACGGTCTGGTGACGCTTGACGAGCGCGTCAGGCTTACAACCTTGCTCGCGGATGCCGCAGCAGCTGAGACGATTGTGATCTCCATCAGCGCGCAAAGCCTCCGCTCGCTCATGGAAGAGCTGCGCGCCATGGCACTTATCAACAAGACCTTTGTGCTCTGCATGAAAGGCGTTGAGATTGGGACGGGCAAACGGCTGACGCAGATTGCAGCCGAATATATGCATCCCGCCTGTCATGTGGCGGTGTGGCTTGGGCCCGGGCATGTGCAGGAGTTTTGCAGTGGTACTCCCAACTGTATGGTGATCGACAGCGGGGAAGAGGCAGTGACAAAGACGCTGGTGGACGCGTTCTCCAGCGACCTGATCCGCTTTTATTACGGGCGCGATCTGATCGGCAATGAGATCGGCGCTGCGGCAAAGAACGTCATCGGCATCGCGGCGGGCATTTTGGATGGGCTGGGCCTTCCCACGCTCAAAGGCGCGCTGGCGTCAAGGGGGACAAGAGAGGTCGGCCGTCTTATTCAGGCGATGGGGGGGAGCGAACTTTCCGCCTACGGCCTGTGCCATCTTGGCGATTATGGCGCCACGGTGTTTTCCGCCTACAGCCACAACCGCAGCTATGGCGAGGCATTCGTAAAGGGCGAAAAAATGGAGGAGCTTGCAGAAGGCGTGCATACCGTGCGCGCGCTGATGACTTTGGGCGAACGCTATCAGGTGGAACTGCCCATCTGCCAGGCGGTATATGCCGCCCTGTATGAAGGGGTGGATGTGCGGGACGCGCTGGAGCGCTTGTTTACACGCAGCCTAAAATCGGAATTCTAAGAGTGTTGATGCCTTTTGCATAAGTGGGCGGGTACGCTCCATCAAAAAAGTGGCTGTAAAAGCCACTTTTTTTGCCGTCAGACGGCTAAGAAATGCGGATCACCTTGCAGACAGCATTTGGTCAATATAGGTACGCAGCGTAGCGCCATCGACCGCGCCCAGCAAACCGCCTACCGCTACGAGGATGGCAACGGCGACACTGACATTGTCAATCGTGATATTGGTGTTGTTATTCCCATTGCCGATATCGCGCAATATTGTTCTCAGACGCTGATCCTGATCCTGGCCCTGTAGCTGTGCCTGTAACTGCGCCTGCAATTGGTCCTGATTCTGCAGCTGCGCCTGATTTTGCTCATAATAATAGGGATCCTGATAGTTGTTATAACCGGAGTTACAGCAGCAACCATTACACATAAACTCTTCCTCCTCTCTTTTGTGGTTACTACATAATATTAAGGTTTGATTCCGAGTGTTACAGATACACGGCCTATTTATATCAATCATTCTGCTTAAATAACAGAAAAAGTGTACAGAATATATGCTTTCATAACAGGATGGATTCGCCGGCTTTATGAGGTGAAAATATGGAGGTGTGGAGGCTCCGACAGATGCTCCGCATGCAACCCATGCGGCAACATGCATCTACCTCAGCGGAGCATTTCAAACAACAGGTTTCCCAAAGGGGAAACCTGTTGTTTGATGCCGGATCTGCTGCAAAAAGGGTTGCGCCTTACGGCAGAACCTTTAAAAAAGACAGGTTTCTTGCGCA
>JAEYLA010000299.1 GCA_023461495.1 Bacillota bacterium
ATATGAATGATAACGAGCGCAAACAGCGGCGCATGCTTTTTCCCGAGCATCTCCGGCAGCAGCCCAACTACGCTTCTTGCCCGGATTTGCCGGGTGACCGCCCCTACCACCGAAACAACGGTGCAGATGCACAGGCCTGCCGCAATAATGGAGAACACGGGGGTTGCATAGCTTCCCATGACCGGGAACAGCAGCGGCTGAATGCGGATCTCCCCAACATGGGTTTGATAGTAGGTCTGCAGCGCAAATGTCGTGGCCATATACACGGCGATGATGACAGTCAGGCTGATCTTCATGGCGCGCAATATGGTGCGCTCCGGATTGCGGACGTCTTCAATATAATTGCCGAGCACTTCCCAGCCAATAATAGCCCAGAAAATCAGCAGCAACGTGCTGCCGAATTTTTCAGGGTCCGGCACCCCCAAAGGCAACGCGGGCGCGGGCGAAGAAAGCAGCGTCGCGATGCTTCCGCCGATCAAAAGCAGGGTTGTTACCGTGGAAAGCAGCAGCACGAGACGTCCCATGGCGGTAACGCCGGAAGCAATCAAACCATAGCAGACGACTAGCACCAATGCCGCAACCATGTTCTCGCTTACGCCCGCCGGCAAAACGGCCTGCAAAAATCCTGCGGCAGTCTTTGAAACAGCCACCGGTCCAAAGCAAACCGCAGCCGTCAGATAGTTGGAGGAAAGCTCACGGAAACGGCCCCCCAGCATCTGCCCCACCATCAGGCTCATGCCCTCGTTGCTTTTGGTCATGGCCGTCATTTTCGCAAATACATAGGCAAACAGGCCGCCGAACGCCATCATGATACCCCAGGCCCAAATGGCATGGTTCCCCAATGCCTCATATGCGAGCGGCGGCAGAAACACGATACCGGAGCCCAAGATCGGCCCAATCATCAGTCCGCTCACTGTCCAAGTGTTGAGTTTCTTTTTCAAAAAAACATCCCCTTCCAGAGTTCTAGAATAGGGGATATCAATGTATTTGTAAAATTGAAAGTTTCTATATTGATTATCAAAATTTTTGATGATACGATACAACAAAACAAGCAAGGCAGGCTGCAAATGGAATTCAGGAACCTCAAAGCGTTTAAAAAAGTAGCGGAACTGAATAGTTTTACAAAGGCGGCGCAAGAGCTAGGCTATGCGCAATCCACTTTGACCACCCAGATTCAACAGATCGAAAGCTTCTATGGGAAGCCGGTGTTTGAACGGCTGGGAAAAGGCATACGCCTTACGTCCTTCGGGCAACGGCTGTTGGAGCGCACAGGCGCGCTGCTTGCACAATATGAGCAATTGCAGTCTTTGGATGATGCGGAAACGGAGCCGCAAGGCAGCATCCGCATCGGCGCGCCGGAATCGCTGATGATGTACCGCCTGTTCCCCATCATCAAGGAATATAAAACGCGCTACCCGCAGGTACAGGTCGCCATCATCAACGACCATTGCGATTATCTGCGCGTACGCCTTTCGGCGGGGGACCTTGATATCAGCTTCCTGCTGCAGCCCGATTATACGTACAGCAATCTGCAGACTATCCTGTTAAAAGAAGAGGCGCTTTGCCTTGTCGCGCCCGCCTCTTATGAAGGGGACGATTTCCTGCCCGATCAGACGCATATGGCGCTGTATACGGAAAAGGAATGTACCTACCGGCAGGCGTTTGACGCTTACCTCAAGAGCAGCAACTATTATCCCTATAATATACTGGAGACCCAGAGCGTAGAGGCGATTAAAAAATTCATCCGCAACGGGCTTGGGGTTTCCTATCTTCCCCAATATGCTGTGCAGGAGGAAGCGGCGCAGGGACTCCTGCGCATCAAACCCTACGCCACAAATCTGAAGCTTTTTACACAGCTTATCTATCACAAGAACAAGTGGCTCAATCCGGCTTTGGAGCGCTTTGTGGCACTGTGCAGGGAACGCAGCCTAGCGTGGGAGTAAGCGGTTATTTTGAGATAATAATTTTTCCCACTTTCTTTGCCGGTGCCTATAAAACAATTTGCTCCATGCATACACCACGCCCGTTTTCCAGCCCGCGCCAATGGCAACCGTGTCCGTATAGTTTACGCCTTCTTCCACGGGCCTGATGGAGATCTCATGGTTCCAGACCGGCACATGCCGGTTTCCTTCTTCTGTTGAAATCATGCCTGCTGCGCGGTCAAACCGCCTGACCCGGATGGTATGCACGCCAAGCGGAAGAAAGCCGAACAGGTACAGCCTGAATTGCGCCGCTTCCCCTTCCTGCCAGAGGAGCACGTTGCTCTCATCTACTGGGGTGAATGCGGCATAGGGTGCGGCAATATACTGCAGCGTTTCCACCCTTGCAATGCGTTCCCATATCTGCTCCGGCGTTGCGGGGAATATGGAAGAAACCGAGACCGTCTTTGTTCTTGTCATTTCCCCTCCGGATGATCCTTTGATTTTGCGGGCAGCAACTGCCGCCCCTCCATAAAGTGGCGGTGCTTTCTCAAATCCCGCGGCGCAAACGGCGTACCGTGGGA
>JAEYLA010000300.1 GCA_023461495.1 Bacillota bacterium
TCTGGGTGAGAGGATTTGAACCTCCGGCCTCTTGAACCCCATTCAAGCACGCTACCAAACTGCGCCACACCCAGATATGCATTCTGCTCATCGCAGCGAAAATAATTATACTAAAGCAGGAAGTGAAATGCAAGCGTTTTTGAAGCGCAATCAACAATCTTTTTCAAAGGGTCAGCACGCCCTTTCCCGTACTGGGGTGGATGGTATGCACGTTGCGTACCGGGCTTTAGGCCTCTTGAACCTTATGCAAGGGGCCTAAAGCATCAGAAATACTGCACTGTGACGCGCTTGCCCGCCCGGCTCAATAAACCCATCAGAGACTCCAATAAGGCGGCTTTTGAGGAAAACCCGGCAAGCATCGCGGCATTTCTATTTGCCGCGTTTTCCGTTCTGCCGATGAAAAAGTGGAGATCCGTTGCTTCTTCAAGCAGCGCTTGGGCGAGCAGGGAAGCGCCGTCCGTCTGCGCGCTCCAGACAGAATATAATTGGTTATTTCCGAGGAAATCTTCTGTATATACATGTAACTGACCCAATGTAATCGCGCCCTCCGTCACAAGATCCGCGCCGCTTAGCTTTGATATGGGTGGGATCGCATCATCCGATTGCGCACTGCAGCGTTCATCGATCGGCTGCCTGAGATATTGCGCGGCGATGGCGGCTGTCGTCCCCCCGCAGATGATGTGCTTGCCGCTCTGGGAAAAGAAGCGGGAGAGCATAGAGGCATCCTCGGCGTGGTTTTCCGGCGGGCCGATCAAAAGATTGACGGAGGCGCTGCGGCATAGGCGCACGGCGCATACGGTTGTATCGTCCCCCGGCTTCCCGCCATAGAGCAGGCCGATATGCTCGAGCAACAGCGTGCTGACGGTTTTTGCGCTGCGCGCAGGAAGGCAGAGCTTTTTTAAGAGCGCGACGATATCCTCCTGCCGCCAGCCGAGGTTGAGCGTATCGCCTTCACTTGCGTAGAGCGCGCCGTCCGAAAACAATACCAGCGTATCCTCGGGCTGCAGCGTGAACCGGCTTTTTGAAACCAGCTTTTCACCGGCCTGCTCCTGCTTGATCGGATAGCCGTAAGCGTTCCCGTTACGCAGCAGGACTGCGGGTGGGTTGTCATATTGGTATAGCTGAGCCTCCACAAAGTTTTTGACGCGGAGGATGGAGAACGTGGAGTACGCGATGTTGCGTTCCCCACATACCGGGAGCGTTGCCGCCATGGTGTTGACACATTCCTCTACGCTCAGTTCCTCCGCAACCATCGTAGACAGGATGGTTGCAGTAAGCGTAGAGAGGATGCTTGCCTTTACGCCGCTGCCAAGGCCGTCCGCCAGTACGATAACGGCGTCGTCTTCTAAACGCCGTTTTATTTCTACATGGTCGCCGCAGAGTTCTTCCCCAAATTTATGAAAGCTTGCATGGCCGATGTCTAAAAACAGCTCACTCATCCTGCATCTGCTCCTTGAGCCTAAAAAGCGCGACCTTTGTCTGCGCTGTCGTTTCCCCCAAAAGGGAGGCGATCTCCTGCACGGCGCGCATCTGCTTTTCCATGACCTGGTCGGCGGTTTCAATGGTTTTCTTGCGCATTTCCTCCTTTTGCCTGTGCTGCAGCGTAAGCTCCGTCACATCGCGCAGAATGCAGATAAGCACATGGCTGGCGCTATCATATAGCACGGACTGCGCCACATGCAGCTTATAGTCGGCAAGATAGGTCTGCCGCTCCAATACGGGCCGCTTTTGGGCAAGTACCTCAAAGAATATCTGGGGGTCGAGTATGCGCACCACCTGCTCGCCTAGGATGTCCTGCGGCAGGCGGAGGTGCATCATTTCCAAAGCGGCACGGTTGATCTGCTGCACTTCAAACGCCTCGTTGAGTACGATGATGCCGTTTGGCGTGTTGTTGATGATGGTATCCGAAAAACTTTCGGCCCGCTCCTTTAAATATGGCAGGCACATGGAAAGGTCGGCCTTGCCTAAGAGCACCGCCGCCGCTTTTTCGCGGCAGGTATCGTATCCGCAAAAGCCGCAGTTGAGCTCGTGTTCCGGTTTTGTCTTGCCGATTTTTCGGAGCACTTCTGTAATCGCTGCGCTGCCGGGGTTCTGGCGGTGTATGCCAAGAAACGGGATTTCCTTGTATAGCGTTTCGCTTTCAGGCATCCGCACAGGAAAGTCCAGCTTCTTTGCATAGCGGTTGACTTGGAGTGTATCGGCGGCGGGCGTACAGTGCGTTTTTTCCATGGCAGGCCCGCCGACACAGCTTCCCGTGCAGGCGGAGAGCTCTATAAAACACTGCTGGAGCCTGCCCTCAATCACATCCTCAAGCGCGCGCTTGCAGTTTTCGATGCCGTCGACTGCGATATACTGGTACTCCGGATCATCCGCCGCCATGCTTTTGAGGATGCCGCCCGCGGTGGGGAAAAAGCGCGCCTTTCCGTGGGCGGAGGCGTCCATCCCTGTTTGAACGGCAACGCCCGCTTCCAAAAGCCACTCGGCCAGCTCTTCAAATGTCAGCACGCAGTCAACCGCGCCGGGATAGCTTTCCGCTTCCGCCTTTTTGGAGATGCATGGGCCGATGAACACCGTGCGCGCCGCAGGATGTGTCTCCTTTAACAGGCTGCAATGCGCCTGCATGGGGGAGAGCACATGTGCAAGGTAGGGGAGCGCCTCCGGATAATATTTCTGGATCAGCAGGTTGACCGTATGGCAGCAGGAGGAAAGGATTACGGGCTGTGCATGTTGATAAACAAGCTCGTCATACCGCTGCTTGACGATGGTAGCGCCGATGGCGGTCTCCTCCGCACCCGCAAAGCCAAGAGCTGTGAGCGCTTCGCGCATGGTATCTATCGTGGCGCCGGGGAAATTCGCAACAAACGAGGGCGCAATGCTTCCATATACCGGGGCATTGCCTGCGATAAGCGCCTTTGCGGCGGGAATATCGTTGCGGATTTCCTTTGCGTTCTGCGGGCATACCACAAAGCAGTGG
Organism: Bacillota bacterium; assembly: GCA_023461495.1. Classification (GTDB taxonomy): domain Bacteria; phylum Bacillota; class Clostridia; order Christensenellales; family CAG-138; genus JAEYLA01. The sequence goes on from JAEYLA010000300.1 coordinate 2,975, forward strand.
CCGCACAAAATACACTCGTCCGCCACGATGTTCGCCTGG
>JAEYLA010000301.1 GCA_023461495.1 Bacillota bacterium
AACATGGAGATCGCCTGCTCCGCCGCGCGCTCCGTGAGATCATTGCGCACCTCCCGCTCAATGGAAGGGAACATCAGGCGGCTCCACGCGTCCTCCGCGGCCTCGCGCACACAAGCTGAGGTAATGCTGCCCTCGCGCACGAACTGGCGGTACAGGATCGCGCGGGCGCTGTCCTCATTGAGGCTGAGGGACACCTTCAGATACCCTTCCCGCTCGCCGCGGTTGATGGCGAGGATGCGGTGGCTGGGCAGGGTGCGTACAGGCTCCGAAAATGCGTAATACAGGCGGTAGACGGAGTCCTCTTCCTTTGTGGCGCGGGACGCTAAGACGCCCTCGCGCGCAATCAGAGCGCGCAGCTGCTTTCTTGCGGCGGCGTCGTCCGAAACCCGCTCGGCCAGGATATCCTTTGCACCCGCAATGGCTTCCTCCGCGCTGGAAACGCCTTTTTCCGCGTTTACAAACGGGGCGGCGAGCAAAGCGATATCGCCCGTGCGTCTGTCCTGCTTCCACAGAAGATCCGCAAGCGGCTCCAGCCCTTTTTCCACGGCGATGGTCGCGCGCGTTCTGCGCTTGGGGCGGTAGGGCCTGTACAAATCCTCGGCTTCAGCAAGGGTAGCGGCATTTTCAATGGCGGCCCTCAACTCTTCCGTGAGCTTGTCCTGCGAAGCGATGCTTTCCAATATCTCTTTTTTTCGCGCTTCCAGGTTGCGCAGGTACGTGAGCCGCTCATTGAGCTCGCGCAGCACCTGATCATCGCACGAGCCCGTCATTTCCTTTCGATAGCGGGCGATAAAGGGGATGGTGTTGCCATCATCGATCAAAGAGATAATGTTCGCAACATATTTGGGCTCCAGGTGGAATTCTGCGGAAAGTTTTTTTGCAATATCCATATCGTTTGTTGTTTCCTTCGTTCAGTCATAAAATACTCTGTGCGTTTTTTGTGAATTCAATCAGCATAGATGATGGCGTCCGGAAAGTTGCGCCACTGTCCGCCCATCAGGCGGTGGAGTTCTTCCGCTGCCATAAACCATTTTTCCACCGACTGCGTCTCGGGGAAAAACTCATAAAACTCGTTTTCCACAAACGTATAGAACCGGCTGACATCCGTGCACATGCCGAACGTGGGCAGCTGTTGGGGATCGATATGGAAGGAGAACGGCTCCCCTTCCTTGATGCCGGAAAAGGAAAAGCCGCTGTGGTCAAGCGTCAGCTCGCCTCCCCCCACGATGACGGAGGTCGCCTGTTTTTTTAAATATTCTAACTTTGGCAGCACGCCAAGCTGCACCTTCTCCTTTAATACAAACCCCGCCTCCTTCACCGCAAGGTAGACATGCCTGCGCTGGAGGTCAAACCACTCCCGCGGGGTATCGGGGATGACGCAGTCCTCATCGAGCGGAATCAGGTCGTAATACTCGTTCATCATCGCGCCGTTGCCGCATGCCATGCACTGTATGGTGCTGCCCTCCGCGTACATGGAAAACTCCTTGTGGCACTTCGGGCACCAGAACAGCAGCGTATGGAGGTTGTGGGCAATGCGCCCGCCTGCCGCAAACTCCACGCGCGCCTGCTTGTTCCAATCATAATCGTCATGGTATAGTTCCATATCCAGCTTTGCCTGGATTTCCTCCGCGGACATCCTTGCAATCTGTTCAGGAGACAGGAATTCCGAAACCGTGACGTCCACCTGCCCGGGGCGTTCATCCAGGCAATACTTTGTGTTGGTCAGATAACCTCCGGAAATCTTCATCATCAGCACGGGAAGCCGGAAATGCTTTAAAAACTTGCCGCTGCCGATGGCGCAGGGCTGGTTTGCGCCGGAAATGGAGCTCATCCCCTCCGGAAACAGGGCAACGCGCCCGCCGCCATTCAATACGCGCGTTACCTCGCGGATGGTGTAGGTATCCGGCACAAAATTGCGTTTGGGGACGACCTGCATCAGCCGGAAAACAAACGCAAGATGCGAACGGAAAAATTCATTGTAGCCTGCCACAAAGTTGAGCGTGTGCGGATAGAATGCCAGAGCCGCGTAAATATAATCGAGCCGCGAGGCGTGATTGCCCACCACGATATACGGCCCCTTGTAGGCCGCAAGGTCCACATCGCGCCCAATGGTAATATTCAGCTTCTTCTCAAACAGCACCCGCAGCACAAACACAAGGATGCGGTAGAGGAATGCGGGCGGGGATTTCAGTTTGCGGGCAGCGAGCTTTTGCTGCAATGTCGGCTTTTGTTCCATCGTACTATTCCCCCAATCGTATAAATGCGTCCGTGGCTTGCCGGGGTTCCCCCGCCGGCGTACAATAAAGGCATGTTTATCAATGCAGTGCAAAAGCAGCAGGGATACACGGGAGAGGAAGCGTATATCGATTGCATCCCCGCGGTCCGTATGCTAACAGAGCTCAGGCTTACAAAACCGGTCACATTCTTTGCGGGGGAAAACGGGTCCGGCAAATCGACGCTGCTCGAAGCCATCGCCACCGCATATGGGTTCAATCCGGAAGGCGGCTCCAGGAACTTCAACTTTTCCACGCAGGCGTCCCACTCGCGTCTATCTGACCGGCTGCGTCTCATCAAGGGCATCCCCTATGCCCGGGACGGCTTCTTTCTGCGCGCGGAGA
>JAEYLA010000302.1 GCA_023461495.1 Bacillota bacterium
CAAGATTGAAGCAAGCAAAACGCCAATAACCGCGCCATACGGCGTTGCAACCAGCGGATTGGACGTAATGGGGCAAGCGCCGGACACGCATCCAACAAAGCGATAGTACAAAAAACCCGCAAGTCCGCCGATGAGCGCGCCCGCAAGATAACATATGCCCTTTGTCTTTCTGTTCATATACATGACCTCCCTGATTTGAGATATTGTATCACATAGAGGCCGATGCCGTTTGTAAACAAGTCACATACCGTTCATTTTACATCATCTCAACATTGTATTTGCTTGCCTATAATTCCGTTTTATGTGAAAATAAACGCAGCAATTGATTTTAAAAGAATACTGCATGCACAGAGGTGACAACATGGAAAAAATCATTGAAGTCGGGCAATTAAAAAAATCCTATGGGGCTGTGGAAGCGGTCAAGGGAATCAGCTTTTATGTGGAAACCGGGAAGCTGTTTGCCTTTCTTGGGCCAAACGGCGCGGGAAAATCCACCACAATCGATATCCTGTGTACCATTCTGGAGGCGGACGCGGGCGAAGTTATGATAGACGGTCATCTTCTTGGAAAAGAAGACGCCGCCATCCGTTCGGCAATCGGCGTAGTGTTTCAGGATCACCTGTTAGACCCACTACTGACGGTGGAAGAAAACTTGCGCGTACGGGGCAGCTTTTACCACAAGACGCGGGCAGAACGCAATGCCGCCGTGGATTGGGCGGCACACGCTGCGGCCGTGACGGAATTTATCAAACGTCCTTACGGCAAGCTGTCCGGCGGGCAAAAACGGAGGGCCGATATTGCCCGCGCACTCATCAACACGCCAAAGATTCTGTTTCTGGATGAACCCACTACGGGGCTTGACCCGCAGACGCGCAAAAACGTGTGGGAAAGCATCCAGCGCCTGCAAAGAGAAACCGGTATGACGGTATTCCTGACCACACATTATATGGAAGAGGCTGCGGAAGCGGATTATGTGATCGTCATTGACAACGGTGAGATTGCCGCAAAGGGTACGCCGACAGCTCTCCGGGAACAGTACGCAAGCGATCTTGTAAAGCTCTCGCCAAGCGATGAAGCGGCGCTCATTCCCCTGCTTGAAGAATTGCAGCTCTCCTATACCCGCGCCTCCGGACGGTTTGTGCTGAAGCTTACCTCTACGATGGAAGCGCTGCCGCTGCTGGAACACATAAAACCTTATATCAACGGCTTTGAGGTGTTGAACGGCACGATGGATGACGCGTTTATCGGCATCACCGGAAAGGAGATTCGGCAATGACAGGCTTTGTATCGAGAAACCTGAAGGTGTTTTTCCGGGATCGGGCGTCCGTATTCTTTTCGCTTCTTGCGGTGTTGATCATCATCGGCATGTACGTCCTGTTTCTAGGCGACGTATGGCTAGGCAACCTGCCGGATATGCCCGGCGCAAAGGCACTGATGGACAACTGGATCATGGCAGGCCTGCTTGCGGTTACCTCCATGACCACAACCATGGGCGCGTTCGGCACCATGGTAGACGACCGTGTGCACAAGCGCATCAAGGATTTTAGCGCTTCCCCCATCCGCCACAGCCAGATTTCCGGCGGCTACATCCTTTCCTCCTTCACAATAGGCGTCATTATGACGCTCATCACGCTCGTTTTGGCCGAACTCTATATTGTGGGCGGCGGCGGCGCTTTGCTGACGTTTGGCGCGCTGTGCAAGGTTCTCCTGTTGCTGCTGCTCTCCTCTTTGTGCAACACGGCGATGATCGCTTTTCTGATCTCCTTCTTCAAGAGCAACAACGCCTTTGGTACGGCCAGCAGCATCATCGGCACGCTGATCGGTTTTTTAACCGGTATCTACCTACCCATCGGTATGCTGCCCGAGGGCATCCAGTTTGTGATCAAGGTCTTCCCCGTTTCCCATGCGGCGTTGCTGCTGCGGCAGGTCATGATGGACGCCCCTATGCAGAGCGTGTTCGCAGGCGCTCCCGCATCCGTCGTTGCAGACTTTCAGCAGCAGATGGGTGTCGTATTTCAATTTGGCAATACGCGCATGACGACCCTCACCAGCATCCTCATGTTGATCGGCGCGGCATTCCTGTTCTATGCGCTTTCCATCTGGCGCTACTCCCAAAAAAGCAAATAAGCGTCGTTCCTTCTCTATTTTATCAGCGCCTCCGGGCGCTTTTTTGTTGACAGCAATCAAATCAGTATATTATTATCGATATATGACTATTGATTTGAGGAGGCCGTTTGTCGTGGACGACCGCACAAAAAAGCCCGTTCAGGTTTCCAGGCAGGCGCTTTCACGCATGCCGTTCTATCTGGAATACATGCGCACACACAAGGCAAACGGGGACGCGTTTATTTCCGCACCCATAATTGCCCGTGAATTGAACTTAAACGAAGTGCAGGTGCGCAAGGACCTCGCCCTGGTCAGCGAAAGCGGCGGTCGCCCGAAAACAGGGTATCCCGTACAGGAGCTGATCCGGGATATGGAACGGTTTTTGGGCTATACGGATACGGAGGATGCGGTACTTGTGGGGGTAGGCGCGCTCGGGCGGGCGCTGCTCTCCTACCAGGGGTTTTCGCACTACGGGCTTCGCATCGTTGCGGCGTTTGATTCCGATCCCAACGTATACGGCGCAACACTGCGCGGCACAACAGTGCTTCCCATTGAAAAGCTGACCGAGCTTTGTTCCCGCATGCACATCCGCATCGGCATCATTGCAGTTCCCAAAAGTGAGGCCCAGCAGGTGTGCGATCAGCTCTGCGAAGGAAGCATCCTGGCCATATGGAACTTTGCGCCGGTGCATCTGCGGGTACCGCCGCACATCTTGGTGCACAATGAAAATATGGCTGCATCGCTTGCGCTTTTGAGCAAGCATTTAAAAAAGAGGCTGTTACCGGAGGCGTAGCATGGATGGCGCACGAACTATAAAGGGGGCGAACCTATGAACATGCTGCATTTACGGTATGCTGTGGAAGTTGAACGTACCGGTTCCATCACGCAGGCCGCTGAAAACCTCTATATGGGCCAGCCGAATTTGAGCAAGGCCATCAAGGAGCTCGAAGAATCCATCGGCATCCTTCTTTTCAAGCGCAGTACAAAAGGGGTGATCCCCACCAAGCAGGGCGCTGAGTTTTTACAATATGCCCGTAACATTCTCTCCCAGATTGAGGAGATGGAAAAGCATTACCGGCCCGACGGCAGGGACAGGCAGCGCTTTTGCATCTGTGTGCCGCGCGGAAGCTATATTTCTTACGCCTTCTCGCAGTATATTGCGGGGTTGGATATGGAAAAGGGCATCGACACAAATTTCAGCGAGACCAACTCCATGCAGGCAATCTCCCATGTTTCCTCGGGCGAATTTCATCTTGGCATCATACGGTATCAGACTATCTACGAAAGCTATTTCCTCAACTTCCTGCAGGAAAAGCAGCTCCATCATCAGCCGGTATGGGAATTTGAATATGTTGCGCTGATGTCAAAGACCCACCCGCTTGCTATGGAAGCGCAGGTCTCCTATGACGCGCTTTGCGAGTATATCGAAATCACACATGGCGACATCAGCGTACCGTATCTCCCCCACGGCAAGGCGCAGCAGGAAGCGCCCTCCCCCCACGCGAGAAAGCGCATCTATGTCTATGAACGCGGCAGCCAGTATGATTTATTGACAAATGTCGCAGGCACGTATATGTGGGTGTCCCCTGTGCCCAACGTTTATCTTGAGCGGTATGGCCTTGTGCAGCGCAAATGCAGCGTGATGGATCATACGTGCAAGGACCTTCTGATCACCCCGAAGGATTACCAATTCAACCAGCAGGAGGAATCGTTTTTAGGACGGCTCTATGCCGTTCGGGATGAATTAAAAGCCGGTTCCTATTATTAACCATTACGGCTGTCTCCAGAATTGCTCTAAGCGCTCCTTTGCGGAGCGCTTTCTTGTTCATCCTTTTAATCAATAGCACCATATCGATAAATATATATTGATATATCCCATGCGCATTTCCACAACGCGCGCTTTTTTGATAAAATAATAACAAGAAAGCAAGGATGTAAGTTTTTGAACACAAGCGCGCAAGCGCCTGGATATTACATTTAGGAGGACGGGATTTATGGCACGTTTCACTTTGCCCCGGGATTTGTATTATGGAAAAGGCTCTCTCGAAATTCTCAAGACCATACAGGGCAAGCGGGCAATCATCGTAGTGGGCGGCGGCTCCATGAAGCGCTTTGGTTTTTTGGATAAAACGATCGCCTACTTAAAGGAAGCCGGTCTTGAAGTGGAGCTGTTTGAAAATGTCGAGCCCGACCCTTCTGTCGAAACGGTCATGAAGGGCGCTGAAGCCATGCGCACGTTTGAACCGGACTGGATCGTTTCCATCGGCGGCGGTTCCCCGATCGACGCCGCAAAGGCCATGTGGGCGTTCTATGAATACCCGGAAACCTCGTTTGAAACGCTCATTACGCCGTTCAATTTCCCCACGCTGCGCACCAGGGCGAAATTCATTGCCATCCCCTCTACCTCCGGCACGGCGACGGAAGTGACGGCGTTCTCCGTCATTACCGACTACGCGAAGGGCGTCAAGTACCCCCTTGCGGATTACAACATCACGCCGGACATCGCCATTGTGGACCCGGACCTTGCGGAAACCATGCCCAAGACCTTGACCGCTCACACCGGCATGGACGCGCTCACCCACGCGGTGGAAGCCTATGTCTCCACGCTCAATTCACCCTTTACCGATCCGCTCGCGCTCAAGGCCATCGACATGGTGTTTGAATACCTGCCTTCCTCCTTTGATGACGATATGGACGCGCGTGAGCAGATGCACTACGCGCAGTGCCTTGCAGGTATGGCGTTTACCAATGCCCTCCTTGGCATCGTGCACTCCATGGCGCACAAGACGGGCGCTGCCTTCTCTACAGGCCATATCCCGCACGGCTGCGCAAACGCCATCTATCTCCC
>JAEYLA010000303.1 GCA_023461495.1 Bacillota bacterium
ACTGGCCCACCTTGGAAATGGATGCGATCTTGATTTTAATCACAAGCTCCGCAATAAACGCATTGCGCTCACCCTCCTCCATCGTGACGGGCTTTGCCACAAAATCCACGGCACCCGCCTGCATGGAATCGAGTACCACATTGGGAGTGGAACTGACGACAATCACGGGCAGCGGGTACTGGGGCATCAGCTTTTTGAGGAATTCCAGCCCGTTCATCTTGGGCATGTCCACATCAAGCGTCATGACGTCCGGCTTAAGTGCAAGAATCTTGTCCCTTGCCTGGTATGGGTCCGATGCCTCGCCCACCACCTCGATGCCTGCGTCCTTGGAAATGGAGGTGCTCATGAATTGCCGCATAAACAGTGAATCGTCCACAATCAGGACGCGTGTCTTTTTCGACGCCATAGATTTTTCAACCCTTCTTATAAACGGAGGGCATTACATAGTGCAAGCCCGTAGTGGTCTTGTCCACAGATTCCGAATGCCCTACAATAAAATAACCGCCGTCTGCAAGCGCATTGCAGAAGCGCCCGACCAGTTCAGCCTTTGTCTTTGCGTCAAAGTAGATCATGACGTTCCGGCAGAAGATCACATGGAACTTCTTCTTAAAGGGAAACGTCTGCTCCATAAGATTGAACTTGCGGAAAATGACCTCTTTTTTCAACTGCTGCTTGACGGAAAGCTTTCCGTCAGGCCTGGTTTCAAAATACCGCATGCGCCAGTGTCCCGGGATGCTGCCGGTATCCTCGGCGCCATATACGCCCTGCTGGGCGATATCGAGCACCTTCTGGGAAATATCCGTCGCCAACACCCGCTTGTCCCACATGGATGCTTCCGTATCGAAGAACTCATCGTTGAGCATCGCCAGCGTATAAGGTTCCTGCCCGGTAGAGCATCCCGCGCTCCAGATGCGAAGGTCTCGGTCCTTGACCGAATTTTTGAGCCCCGGCAGGATGTGGTTCCTGTAAAAATCAAAGTGGGCCCACTCGCGCATGAAATACGAATAGTTGGTGGTCAGCACGTTCAATACGTTTGTAATCTCCGTGCCTGTCGCGTCCTGAAACAGCACCTTGAAATATGCCGAATAGCTGGGATAGCCGTTGCGCTGGAGGTACTGGTTCATCCGCCCTTCAATGAGCGTACGCTTCTTGCTTAAATTGATGCCGTATTCCCGGCGGAGATATTCGGTAAGCGTCAGAAACTCCTGATCGCTGATTTTTACCATATCCCTGTTTTGCAAATAGCTTTCCATGGTCTTCATTCCTTCCGATTGGTATGGAAAACAAACTTATATATTTCATTAGATCGTCATTTTTTGACGAAACATGAGCGGGCCGCGCGCTTTTTACGCGCCAAAACAGCGTGCAAAGAATACCTTTGCACGCTGTTCTTTACTATACTTTGGATTAATCCTGATCGTAAAGCAGGGCTGCACAATCCAAAAGCATGTTTACTTTTCCTTCCGCGCTGCTGATTCCGCTGATGTAGGCGGAATGCGCCTCCTTCAGCTGCGGCGGCGGAACGATTTCGCTTTCTTCAATGGTCAGCACCTCAGAGACCTCATCAATAACCAGCCCCACCGTCATTTCCTGTACTTCCACAACCACAATACAGGTACGCTCGTTGTAGTCGGCCGCGGGCTTTTTGAACTTAAGACGCACATCGATGACGGGAATGATTTTTCCCCTGAGGTTTGTAATACCCTTGATGTACGCGGGCGCTCCAGGCAGCGGCGTAATGGGCAGCATGCCGATGATTTCAATCACATGATGGATGGCGATGCCGTAGGTTTCTTCCCCCAATGCAAAGGTAAGGTAACGGTTCTGCTGTGTATCTGCCGCCTCCACCGCGGAATTGCTCTGTAAAAAGGCCATGCCTTTTTCCCCTTTCCGTCTGCTGCGCTTGTGTGAATTAATAATAGAGATCCACGATCATGCCGCGGATATCGTCCACAATGCTAAGAAGCCTGATGTTCTCCGCCTCATTTTTGAGTATCTCCGCAGCAAGCTCGTCAAGCTTGCCGTTTACCTTGCGGATGAGCGCAAACACCTTGTGGCGGCCCCGCTGGTCGAACTGGCTGGTTTTGCTGAACAGGTAAGCGTTGCTCACCGTTTCGTTGAGGAGCTCGCTGATGAGTGCGCGGTATTTATAAAACTCCGCAATATCCGCCTTTTTGCCGATGCGCTCCCCTTGCTCAAGAATTTTGCCTTTGAGCGCTTTGAGATACTGTTCATACTCCGCAGCGTCCGAATCATGCTTCTGGCGTGAAAATTCCTGCGCAAAGCCCGTGGAAACGCGTTTTTCTTCCGCAGTTCCCAGCGCATGCGCATTTGGAAATACCGTTGACGCTTCCTTAATCCTCACAACTTAAGCTCCCTGTTCTTTCCCCGCATCAAACGGCTCCCAATAAGCCGTTACAGATTGATGATTAACTCTTCTTCTTCCGGCCTTAACAGCTTTGTGCAATCCAAGATCATTTTTACGTTGCCGCCGGCCTTTGCAATGCCGCTTACACAGCGGTTCTGCGATAGACCTTCAAATGTGGGCGGCGGCACGATGTCGGTCTCATCAATGTTGATGACCTCCGATACATGCTCCACGATCAATCCCGCGTTGAGATTGCCATTGTCAATAATGACAATGCAGGTTCTCTCGCCATATGCGATTTCCGGCATTCTAAAGCGAATGCGAAGATCCATAACGGGGATCACCTTTCCACGCAGATTGATCACGCCCTTGATGAACGCAGGCATCTCCGGCAGCGGAGAGATGGGCATCAGACCTATGATTTCCGTCACGCACCCGATCTCAAGCCCATAGGCTTCTTCGCCCAGCCCGAATGTGAGATACCGATCCTGCTGCGTATCTTCTATCTCTTCAAACGTATCCCGCTCTATAAACGACATCGCGCTTCCTCCAAGGCCGCAGCGTTTTTGCCCGGCTATTTTCTTGTATCAATGAATACGCCGTCCGGCACCAAATAGGGGTTCACATACTTTTGCATGTTTTTTCCGGATTGGCGGATGTTCTTAAGCTCTGTTCTGTAGAACAGCAGCCGTTCCCTGACGCATGCGGCGCACTGTTCGTCGCAGCGCCTGATTTCTTCAAGCGTCTGCCGCATACGGCTTGTAAGCGTACCGCCGCCATGCGTGGCGTCGAGCGCGTCAATGCGGCTGCGCAGCGCTTCGCTCTCATCCAAAATCGCCGCAAGGTCGTCCTCACGGTTCTCTTCCATACATGTTATCTGCTGCCTTGAAAGCGTCAGCATGCGTTCTAAAAGCTGCTGCTTTTGTTCGCCGTATGTATCCGGATGAAGCGCTTCCATACTCTATTCCCCCATTTGCGCAACAGACCCGACGCCGCTTTTGGAAAGCGTCACCCAGGATTCCCTGAGCTCCTGCAAAAGGGCGGCAACTTCCTGCAGCGCCTTTACATCTTTGGTACTATTTCCAGCCGAAATCTCATTGAGCATAAACTCATACAAAGAAAGCAGCTCGTTGCCGATCGGATACCGCAGATCGAGGCTGTTGATCAGCTCCATCACAATGCGCTGCGCTTTTTGCAGGCTGTTGTTCGCCTGCTCCAGCTCTTTGTCTTCAATAAAAATACAACCCATTTTGATCTGTTTGATGCAGCCGTCGTAAAGCATGACCACCAGCTCCACAGGATTTGCCGTTAACACGCCCTGCTGCCTGTATTTCTGGAACGCGTTGTTCATTGCGTACATATGGTTCCTCCAAAATCCGCTTTCAAAAAAATCCGCCGTTTATCCCGCTCAGGACGAGGCTGAGCCGAGCAGGGAACTGATCCAGCCGGTCTGGCTGTTCAGCTTGGCGAGGGCGGTTTCCATCGCCGTAAACCTGGCGTAATACTTCTTTTCATTGTTGGCGAGCCAGTCTTCCAATTGGTCGAGCCTGTTGTTCGCGTTCGTTACCTGTTTGGCGTTGGTCTCGAGCGTAATGCTGGTGCTGTTGGACATATAGCTGTTGAGGCTGTTGGAAAGCCGCACGACGAGGCCCGATTCTTTATACTTTGTACTGCTGTCCGTCGCGTTGCTGACCTTTGAAAAGATGCTTGCAACCTGATCGGGATTGTTTGCAAGCGCTTCTTTAAGCTTGGTTTCGTTGATGATGATCTTGCCGGTGGTCGAATATGCGCCTGTCTCCAACCCGATGGCGGCGGCGCTTTTACCGGCACCCTCCACCGCGCTGTAGAACGCGCTGCGAAGGTCCTGCAACAGCATGCGGATGCCGTTGTCGTTACGCAAAAGGCCGCTTTTCGCCTTTGTTTCCCATTGTGTGACCTGGGTTTCGGAGAGCCCCTCGCGTTCCGTATCCGTCAAAGGTTCATAATCGGAATATACCGTTTCATCAAGCTTTGCCTGCAAATCTGCAATGAGTGTGTTGTAAGAATCTACAAAGTCCACAATCCGTTTGTAAACGGCGTCCGTATCCCGCGCTACGCTGAAGTTGATCTTCGTATCACCCGTATTTTCCTTCAAAGCGTACGTAATGCCGTCGATGGTGAATGTGTTCGAAGACCGTTCTACAGGCTCGCCGTCAATAATCGCCGTTGCATTGGTGCCTGTCTTATCACACTCCGCGATTTTGAAAGCTGCGTCCGCCTCATCCGCTGCAAACGCCTTGCCGGTCTTGTTTACAATGCTGACCTTGCTCTCCGCACCCGTCGATTTGCTTGTGATGGTAAAGCCCTTTTTCAGGCTGGAGTAACTGATATTTACCTTCGCGTCCGAAGCGTTGATCTGGTTGACCATCTGGCCAATCGTGGTTTCCTTTGAGAACTCGAATTCCGTACCATTGATGGTAAAAGAGATCTTTTCGGTTGTTTCGTCGAACATCTCCTCCCCAAACGCATCTTTTAAGGTGGAATTGATGTTGGTACCGTCCGCGACGTTCATCTTGCCGCTGCTTGCCGCCTGCGCGCTTGTCGCAAGCTTGATGTTGCTGATGCTAAGCGAGCCCACATAGGCGTTGCTGCCCGCCGTGATGCCCACGGCGCTGGTCTGCGTGTTCATCGTAACCGCAAACGCGTTATACGCCGCGGACGAATACATATTGGTGCTTGGGGAGAGGACACTCATATATTTTTCGCGGAAGGTTTTGAGCTTGAGGTTGATTTCGCGGTACGCGTCACCCTTCCACTCCAGCTTTTCCGCAAGTTTAAACTGTTTAT
>JAEYLA010000304.1 GCA_023461495.1 Bacillota bacterium
CGGCGCTGGCACTGATCAATGAATGCTTTGTCCGGCAGGCGTCCGAATGGCGGGGCTTAGGCAGCATCCCTGCGTCCGCCTATGTGCTGCGCAAAGAATATCGAGAGTATGACGCGGGCGCATATGACACCGGAGAGGACGCCTCCCCCAAGACCGGCTGCCTTTGCAGCCGCGTCATTATCGGGCGCGCGCAGCCGACGGACTGCCCGCATTTTCAAAAAGCCTGCACGCCCATGACGCCGCTTGGCCCCTGCATGGTGACAAGCGAAGGCGCATGCGGCATCTGGCATGCGCACGCGGTAAACACGTAAGTTAAAATTACGTTGAGGGCTCTAAGGCCCTCAGTTCGCAATGGTCGTTCAGAACGCAAAGTTCTGAACTTCCTTACTCACTGGGACTGCGCCTCGCTTCTGCCGCCACAGGCGGCGCTTGGCTGCGTCCCCCAAACACCGGCTTAGGGACCGTAACGGTCCTAAGAACCTATTCCAGAAGACCATAGGCCATCTCACGTATCGGGATTCTCAAGGGACATTGTCCCTTGAGTGGGGTTTCAGGGGTAAAAACCCCTGAGAAAAGAAACTTGCTTATAGATACACAGGATTTGCAACACAGGAGGCAGCCAAAGCAATGAAGATCAATGCAGCCCACGGCGGCGGCGGAAAATTGATGAATGAGCTCATCCGCGATGTATTCCAGTCCGCGTTTTCCAATGAAACGCTTGACCGCATGGAGGATGCTGCGGTGCTGCCCGCTTTGGAAGGGAGGATTGCGCTCACGACAGACTCGTTTGTGGTAACGCCGCTCTTTTTCCCGGGCGGAGATATCGGCACGCTTGCCGTGTGCGGCACCGTGAACGACCTTTTGATGCGCGGCGCTGTGCCCAAGTATTTAACCGCGGGCTTTATTCTGGAGGACGGGCTGGAAATTGAAACACTCAAACGCGTTGCCAGTTCCATGCGCCAAGCGGCGGAAGAAGCGGGGGTCATGATCGTTGCCGGGGACACCAAAGTGATCGACGGCAAGGGCGGTCTTTACATCAATACGGCGGGCGTCGGCTTTGTAAAAGACGGCGTTATGGTGAGTGCTGCAAATACAAAGCCCGGGGATGCGGTGATCGTCAGCGGATATTTGGGCAATCACCATGCCTGCATCCTTTCCGCGCGCATGGAAATTGAAAACAGCATCGTCAGCGATTGCGCGCCGCTCAGCGGCATGGTGCACGCGCTTCTCGATGCGGGGATCAGCGTACATTCCTTGCGGGACATTACGCGCGGCGGGCTTGCCTCCGTGCTGCATGAAATCGCGCACGCTTCGGGCGTGCACATCTCGCTTTCGGGCGCGCCGCTTGCGGATGGGCAGGTTGCGGGTTTCTGCGATATTCTGGGGCTTGATCCATTGTATATGGGCAACGAAGGCAAGTTGATGCTGACGGTACCGGAGGAGGAAGCGCAGCGCGCGCTGGAACTGATCAAAGCTTCGCCGTATGGGGAGCATGCGCAGATCGTGGGAAACGTGCTTTCCGGTACCCCGCTTGTCACGCAGAAGACGCGTGCGGGCGGCAACCGGGTGATTGAGCCACTCCTTGGCGAAGGTCTGCCCCGCATCTGCTGACCGGAGCGTGTCTATTCCCAGAAAAGACAGGCTTTTCCATCCGGCAAATCCATGCTATAATGTTACCGTTCACATATGCGCAACGCGGCGCATTTTTGCCTAAAGATATTATGAGCAATAAGGGGGAAACAACATGGATCCAAAGGTTGTGGTCAAGAAGGCGCTTGCGCATCATATCGTGATCCCTGCGTTCAACATTCCGAATTTACATATGACGGAGCCCATTATCCGCGCCGTCGTGGATGAAAACTCGGTCGCCATGATTCAGGTGGCGCGCCTTGAGTGGGAGAAGATGGAGGCAAAAAGCCTGCAGGCCGTTGCGGAATCCTATTTTAAATTTGCAAATCCCAACCATACCATGCTGCACCTGGACCATGTGCCCGTGATTGATGAGGACATGCTGCGCGTGGATTACGCGGACGTTATCCGCCAGGCGCTTGACGCGGGCTATCAGTCCGTGATGGTGGACGGCTCCCGGCTTTCTTTGGAAGAGAACATCCGCGCTACGGCGGAGGCTGCGGTGATCGCCCATGCAAACAACGCGCCTATCGAGGCGGAGCTTGGCGCAGTGATGGGCCATGAGGGCGGAGAAATGCCCCCGTATGAGGAGATTTTCTCACAAAAGCTTGGCTTTACAAAGCTTGATGAGTTGGAACGGTTTGTGAAGGAAAGCGGGTGCGATTGGGTCTCCGTCGCCTGCGGCAACTTCCACGGCGCAATTGCCGAAAGCAACCGCTTTGCGAAAAAACCGGAAGCGCGGCTGGATGTTTCCTATATCGCAAAGCTCAAGGAGGCTGCGGGAATCCCTCTGGTACTACACGGCGGCTCCGGCATCAAAAAGGAATTTGTGCTGGGCGGCGTGAAGAACGGCATTGCAAAGATCAACGTGGGCTCGGATTTACGGCGCGCCTATCAGGTGGCTTTTGAGAAAAACAACAGCGTTTCTGAAGCGCAGCAAGCGCTTTATGAGACCACGCGCCTGTTCATTCGCAATGAGCTGGAGACCGCAAATACGAAGGATATCATCGGCTAAAAGCCGAAGCCGTATGGCAAAAGGAGCGCGTAAGTGTTCTTTTTCCTGTTGGCAGGAATACGTTGAGGACTCTGCCTGGCGGGCCCACAGTTTGCAATGGTCGCGCAAGATCTAATGGGCCTGCACTTCCTTGCGCACTGAGCCTCCACTTCGCTTTTTCCGCCACTGGCGGCGCTCGGCTTTGGCTCCCAAACATCCGCTTAGGGACGTAATGTCCTTAAGAATCAGCCTATGGGAATACTCTGGAATTGGGTGTTCAGACGAAGGAAATTCCCAAGGGGCAGTGGGGGGTAAGACAAAGCCCCTGAAAAACTATAGGTCACCGGCAAAGAGCGCGCAAGCGCTCTTTTTTTGTTGCCCTTGGCAGGGAATATGCAGAGCTTTGGCGGAAAACCCGCGATATAAGGAAATGAAATATGGCGAAGCTGTGTCATCTGTGTTTGAGGCGACTAACTCAGTTTAAATTTCTAGTAATACGATAGGAATTCTAAACGATATCTGCACCCATTACAGAATTCCTGATCATTGATGAGAGGAGAATTACTATGTTACGCGCACGAAGACACAGAAGACTTTCGTTGCTTGTTGCGGCGCTGCTGCTGGCGACGCTCGCGCTGCCTACGGTAGGGTACGCGCTTGCGCCCAACGAAGTAACGGTAACCGTCAGCGCAACAGAGACCGTAACGGCAGCGGCTGCACAGACGGATGAAAGCAATTTTACGGACGGAACGTATACCGCTGAAGACGAGGCGACCATCATTCCGAATGAAACAGGCAATGGATACACCTACAACTCCGGCGAGAACTCTACGAATGTTTCGCTGGAGGGTACGGATGAGGATCTCTCCATTGTACAGGATGGCACGGACAACACCATTCCCAACAGCGCCGTCACCGGAGCGGACAGCGGCTATGATCAGACGGACATCAACGACAATGACATCTATCTTGGCTCCTACACCGGTTCGGGCGGAAGCTATTCCACCAATCCATCGGCGTTTTATGATGAGCAAGGCAATCCGCTTGCAAACGGCCTGCCGTCCAATCCTGAAGGTGTGCAAGAGGACCCCGCCAAGGTAGATGCCCTGCTTTCGAGCAACGGCACGGAAGCGGACCCCGATAAGGATTACCTGGTTGTGGTTGGGGAAACCAAAATAGAAGGGGACAAGACGGTTAAAGAAGTTTCCATTACCGACACGGAAGGCAATGTGCTTGAAGGGTACGAGGTTACGCTGGAGGCGGAGGCTACAAGGAACGACCAGATCTTCGACTCGGAAGGCGGCGTCTCCATCTCGGGCAAAACCAATGTGGTACTGAGTATTGATATTACCGACAGCATGGCAGATAAGCTCAGCGGCAGCAACGTTACCAAGTGGGAAGTACTCAAGCAGGCCGCAACGGAGTTTATTGATATCCTTTACGGTATCGAACGCGATGGCTCCGGCAATATCACGAATTTGAGCGCTCTGAACACAAATGTTGATCTTTCGCTTGTGGTATACTCCGGCGGAAAAAATAACGTCGTTGCCCGTACGGTTACGGTTTCCGGCAGTGGCAGCAATGTATTTACCAACGATAATGTGGCCGAGCTTCTCAATTACTTTACCGATTCCGCTTCCCGCAGCGGGCTGACCGGCGGCACCGGCATGCTGAATAACTACGGCACCAATGCTCAGGCGGGGTATATGGAGACCGGTGAGCTTGTACAGGCGCTTATTGACAGCAGCGGCGGTTCCGTCACGGGGGACAACATTCACGTGGTGTTTATGACGGACGGAGAGGCAAATACGTACTACTCTAATCCGGACAACACGACCACAAGCATTGCCTACAGTTCCAACAGCACGCAGATCCAGAACGCCGGTAAACGTGCGTCCGAGGCGGCGGTCGATCTGCTGGAGAAGGGCATCTCGCTCCACAACGTTGTTATCAACGACAGCAACACGGCGGCGAACTCCATCGCCACCTATATGGATCCCAACAAGCCCGGCGGATATTTCAAAGAGCTGCTTGATGCGAACGACCCGCAGGGCGAAATCAATTATGACAACTTTGACATCAACTACACCTGGGCCAGTACGCCCGAGCAGATCATTGAAACCTACAAGACCATTGCAAACCAGATCGTCAACGATGCGATTGTCGCCGAACAGGCACGGGTGATCGATGTGATCCCCGCAGGCTTTGACATCTATTTTGTCAATGGCAACACTGATCTCAAGGTGGTCGGCACGGATGCCAAAGGCAATACCGTCATCGAATGGTACATCGGCGATCTCAAGAACGGCGTGAAGGAAAGTACCCGCTACTTCCTCGTACCCAACAGCACGCTGGGGGATGATTACACCTACGGTACCGCCTACACGAATGATTCGGCAATCCTCTATGCAAAGCCCATCGTTACGGGCGGGCAGGAGGTTGCAATCGTGCTTGACCGTCCGGCAATCGTGCTCGATCCCTTTGCGGATAACGACGCGGTTTCGGAAAACTACAACAACAGCTTTAACTTCAACCTCTTAAACGGCAGCAACAGCGGCGCAAGCGGCGGCTCTACCTACAACCTGAAGGTGGACTCCTTTGACGCCAACAAGCTGCAGGCAGTCGGCACCACCGTATCGAACACGGCGGTTGTGGGCGTTACAAACGCCATGATCGCGGGCGTATCTGTTGGCGTCACGCTAGACGGCACCGGCAACTGGGTGTTTGAAAACAGCCAGGTGCGTGTGACCGTTAAGCCCGACGGCACCGTAACGTATGAGCAGCTTGGCCCGTGGCCCGAAGCCTGGGGCACCAATGCGGATATCACGTTTGATTACAGTATAGGCTTTACGGCGGATGAAAATGGCATCACATTGCTAGGCGCTCCCGGTACCGCTTCCGCAAGCGCCAACATTGCGCTTGCACAGCCGACGCAGCCGGGCGGCGGTGATCCCGGTGGAGACGACGATGATGGCGGCAATATCCCCTTGGGCCCCGGCGGCAACATTCCGCTTTCTCCCGGCGCTATCCCGCTTGGAGTACCCAGCACGGGCGGCGGAACGCTGATTGCCCCCCTGGCTCTCGTAACTTTCGCAATTCTCCTCTCTCTGGCAGGGCCCCTGTATAAGCGTATTTCACAGAAATAGCGCATGTTAAGCCCAAAGTGCCCCGCTTCACAAAGAAGCGGGGCACTCTTGCGTTTGGGGCTTGGGTTGTACGCGTTATGAAACGGTGGTATCCTAAGGGACAGGTAAACATACCGAAAGCTATGGGTTTTGAAAGGAGCACGGCATTGCGGCGTCTTTCCCGGTTTCTGGTTCCCTTTAAAAAGCAGGTGATCTTAGGCCCCCTGTTCAAGTTGACGGAGGCGGTGCTGGAGCTGTTCATCCCTCTCATTATGATGCGCATCATCGACATCGGCGTTGCGAATGGGGATACGGCCTATATCTGGCGCATGGGCGGGCTGATGCTGCTTGTCTCTCTCGCGGGGTATGGCTTCGCGCTGCTGTGCCAGTATTACGCCTCGCTTGCGGCGCAGGGGGTTGGCACCAACATGCGCAATGCGGTGTTTTCCCACATCAGCCGCCTTTCGTTTGCGGAGCTGGACCGTTTTGGCACTCCCACGCTCATCAACCGTGTAACAACGGATATCAACCAGCTGCAGTGGGCGG
Organism: Bacillota bacterium; assembly: GCA_023461495.1. Lineage (GTDB taxonomy): Bacteria > Bacillota > Clostridia > Christensenellales > CAG-138 > JAEYLA01. The sequence goes on from JAEYLA010000304.1 coordinate 6,295, forward strand.
TGGCCATGCTCATCCGCCTTGTGATGCGTTCGCCCTTCCTGTGCGTGGGCGGGTTTGTCATGGCGATGCTGATCGATGAGAAGATGTCCCTGATCATACTGGGCGTGATCCTCGTATTCGGCCTGATTTTATATGCAACCATGACGCGCTCCGTGCCGCTCTTCCGCCGGGTGCAGCAAAGGCTTGATACGCTCTCCCGTATACTGCGGGAAAACCTTTCAGGCGTGCGCGTGATCCGCGCGTTTGCGCGGGTGGATGCGGAAAACCGGCGCTTTGATGCTGCGGTAGACGCGCATGCGGAGGCAACTATTGATGTAAGCCGGATCGCGGCGCTTGTCAACCCGCTGACCTCGCTTGTGATGAACGCAGGCATCCTGGCCTTGATTTACTTTGGGGCTATTCGCGTCAACAGCGCGACGCTCACCACCGGCCAGGTCATCGCGCTCATCAATTACGTGGTGGATATTTTAGCCTCCATGCTGGTGGTTGCTAACCTTGTTTCCGTATTTACCAAGGCCGCGGCTTCCGCGGCGCGGGTCAACGAGCTGTTTGATACAAAGGCTTCCATTGTGGACGGTCCGGGTGCAGAAGCGCAGGAACAAGCGCCCCTGCTGCAATTTGAAAACGTCTCCTTCCGCTATGCGGACGCCGCCGCGGACGCGCTCGAAGGCATCAGCGTGACGCTGCAAAAGGGAGAAACGCTCGGCATCATCGGCGGCACGGGTTCCGGAAAGACCACGCTTGCAAACCTTCTCTGCCGGTTTTACGATGCAACGGAGGGCCGTGTGCTGTTCTTTGGAGCGGATGTAAAACACTATACCCTGCATGCGTTGCGCGGACAGATCGGCATTGTGCCGCAAAAATCCATACTGTTCAGCGGCACGCTCCGCGAAAACCTGCGCTACGGCAATGAACAAGCGCCCGACGAGGCGCTGTGGGAAGCGCTCGACGCCGCGCAGGCGCAGTTTGTCAGAAAATTTCCGGACGGGCTTGATACGCGTGTGCTGCAGGGCGGCGTCAACTTCAGCGGCGGGCAGCGGCAGCGGCTTTGCATTGCGCGCGCGCTGGTACGGAAACCCGCGCTATTGATACTCGACGACGCCGCGAGCGCATTGGACTATATGACGGAAGCGGCGCTCAGGCGGGAGCTTCATAAACGTACCGGCATGGCGGTGGTGCAGATTACCCAGCGCGCGGCAAGCATTTTGCATGCGGACCGTATCCTTGTATTGGAGGACGGCGCGATAGCGGGCCTTGGCACGCATGAGGAACTCAAGGCGGGCTGCGCGCTCTACCGGGAGATTTTAAAATCACAGGAGCTCTTGGGGGAGGAAATTGCATGAAACAGCCGACCCCAGTAAAAACGCATCTCTTCAGGCGCTTGCTTCCATATGTCAAGCACTACAGGCTGCTGCTTGCATTCGCCATATTGACGGCGTTTGTGGGCAGCGTGCTCTCGCTGACTGGGCCGCTGCTGATGGGCCGTGCGATTGATCATATCATAGGGCCGGGGCAGGTGGAGCTTGCGCCGATTTTGCGCATCCTCGGCATGATGGCGGTATTGTATGTCGTAAGCAGTATTGCGCAGTGGCTCATGCAGACGCTCTCCGCCGCCATTGCGGCGCGCACGTCCGCCGATATCCGCAAGGACGGCTTTTCCCGCCTCTCCATACTGCCGCTCAAGTATTTTGACAGCCGTGCCCATGGCGATACCATCAGCCGCTTTACAAACGATTTGGAAGCGGTGTCGGAAGGACTCACACAGGTCATCACGCAGCTGTTTGCTGGCACGGTGACTCTTTTGGGCACCCTTGGGTTCATGCTTTCGCTTTCCGTACCCATCACAATGGTAGTTGTGGTGGTGACGCCGCTGTCCATTTGGGTGGCCGGGAAAATTGTGAAAAGCTCGGCGCGCATGTTTCGTGAGCAGAGCCGGACGCTCGGCGAGCTCAACGGTTATGTGGAGGAAATGGTCGGCGGCGGGCGCGTCATAAAAGCATTTGGGCAGGAAGAGGCGTCCCAGAAGCGGTTTGAGGAGATCAACGCAAGGCTCTATAAGGTGGGGCAGCTGTCCCAGTTTTATTCTTCCCTTGCAAATCCGTCCACAAGGCTCATCAACCATACGGTATACCTGCTGGTAGGCGTCATCGGTGCGCTGCTTGCGGTGGGGCAGCAGCTTTCTGTGGGCGCAATCGCAAGCTTTCTAACCTATGCGGTGCAGTTCGCGCGCCCCATCAATGAAATCACTGGCATCACCACACAACTGCAGAACGCCGCGGCCTCATTGGAGCGCGTATTCGCGCTGCTCGATACGCCGCCGCAAGAGCCGGATCAAGCGGATGCGGCGCATGACGTACACGCGCGCGGCAATGTGGAGTTTCGCGATGTGGGATTCTCTTATCAGCCGGAGGCTCCGTTGATCGAGCGTTTTTCGCTGCGGGTGTCGCCAGGAAAGACGGTGGCAATTGTGGGCCCGACGGGAGCGGGGAAGACGACGATCGTCAACCTGCTGATGCGCTTTTACGAGATCGACGCGGGCGAAATATTGCTTGACGGCGTGGACATCCGGAACATCGGCAGGGATGCGCTCCGGCGCTCATTCGGCATGGTGCTCCAGGACAGCTGGCTGTTTTCCGGTACCGTGCGGGAAAACATCGCCTATGCAAAGCCGGAAGCGACGGCGGAGGACGTGGAGCAGGCCGCCCGCGCGGCGCATGCGCACGGCTTTATCAGGCGTTTGCCGCAGGGGTATGATACCGTGATCGCAGAGGATGGCGGCAACCTGTCCGAAGGACAGAAGCAGCTTTTAACCATCGCGCGCGCCATGCTCTGCGATCCGCCCATGCTGATACTCGATGAAGCCACAAGCTCTGTCGATACCCGCACCGAGCAGCGCATCCAGCGCGCGTTTTTAGCGCTGATGCAGGGCCGCACCAGCTTCGTGATTGCGCACCGGCTTTCCACCATACAGGGCGCGGACGTCATTTTGGCGATGGATCAGGGCAAAATCGTGGAAATGGGCACCCATGAAGAGCTGCTTAAAGAAGAGGGCTTCTATTGTAGGCTCTATAATAGCCAGTTCGCGAAATGAAAAGATACTTTTTGTGGTAGAGCATAGTTAATTTCCATAAACCACTTGACGAATCATATATAAACAAGCCTTTGGGGATTGAAAGTTTTATGAAGAGAACAAAACCATATGAATAAACACTATCAAAACTATTTATATGCATAGTCTAAAAATTGGATTTCATATGTCTCTATGCTCTTGATTTCGAAAAGTGATTCGTCAAAGACTGCTAAGTTAACTCCATCTTTGTGCATGGTGCTTGGATATTCAATTCCCTTATACCCACAACTCTTTATATAGTCACAAACAAACTGTGTGGGTAGATAATCCAACTGACTATCAAAACGCCTCAAGGGTTTGGAAAGTTCTGTTGCTATTTTGCTCAAATCTCTTATGTTTGCAGCATATTCAAGCTGATCCATTCTCCTAAACGGACTAATACTATCAATTGCTGTTAAGTTTATTATATCGATGTCCTCTCTCAGAACAAATTCTCCAACAGATACAAAATCATATATTCCGGCTCTTACTTCATGTAACGTAGTTTTTACAGAGTCGGCCAAATATAAGCACGGTTCTCCAGTAGAATTAATGCGCCCAGCTGCAGCTAGGTTTTTTGGAGGTGCTTTCATATCGGTAGGATTTGAGTAACCTGCTGAGCTTTGACTAATTCTTGCACGAAAAAAGGTTGTTCCAGATGCTATCTTTCTTGTAATGAATGGGAAAAATCTTTGTAGGACATCGATGTTGAATATATTTGAAAAAAAACGGTTCTGATGTTTAATTGTTTCTACAAATTGTTCCCAAGTGTATCCTCCAAGCAAAACATTATCCTTAAGGAAGGTATTGTCATTAAGCGCAGCAACACCCACGGGAACACGAAAAAGCTTTGGGTTATCATTATATGTTCCTTCGCATAAAGTCTTCAACAGATCAATAGCTATACCTGCTTCGCAATTAAATATTCGAAGCTCCTGTATAAGCATATCCGCAATCGAGAAAATTCGATCGGCGGGATAAGATGGTGAGAAATTGTCGCTTACATCAAAAATTGCAAGTAATTCGGTCAACATATCGGAAATCGTTCTATCGTTTTTGATTGAATATATAAATATACTTTTTGCTTCACAATAGTCGCAGTTCCCGACTGCTCCTAATTTTTCTATGATTTCTTTAATGTCCGGGTCTGAAAAACAATTAATGCAACAGTTCATGTATGTTTCCATCCATCGCTAGTTAGATGATTACTTACTAATTCCAAATGGTGCATAATTGAAAGCTTTTTTACAACACCTAAGCCAGGATACGTTCCGTTTTCATAATGCCGAATAAATTCATTAAGTCCGCATGTCATTTCAGGAGACTCGCTCTCACACCAAATAACAAGTTTTGTTACGGCTTCGTAGAACTTTTTAGCTGTATTTTGAATATCTTCGTTTGAATCAGAAACAAAGTGTCGTATTCTCAGAGTATCATCGTTCTTATCTAAATAAACAATATGTATAGCTACAGCTTTGGGAGCAAATCCGGATGTCGCTTCATAATTACCCACAATAGAATAATCAGAAAAACCGCTGAAACCCTCCTCTAAAAAATACAGATGATCTGCACTAAAAAATTCGTCTATATTATTTATGTAGTCAACATTTCTAAGTTGTTTCTGAAATTTATCATCAACTAAAATCTTATTCCGATTTCTACGTACTCTTCTTCTAAAAGCACTATCATCGGGAATAATTACGCATAAGGGCTGTATGTTAGTGTATAATGAATCATATACATCTAGCATATCATAGTTATTACATATTACAGCCCAGTTATCTCTGGAAAAGTTTCGGCCTTCCCATTTAGTAATGATATCTAGGCTATGTTGCGTAATTTCAATCCCTTTATTTATTCTAGGATCGTGAAGTGTATCTATGACTCTTTGAGCAAGTTTTGCAGCGTCCGCATCTTTGTTGATCCTATTCAAATCTTGATGAAAGTCGCTTGAGGCAGGATGCCAAACAGAGATTACTTTACGATTAATATCTACAAATGCTTGAAGTGTATTACATAAGGTTGATGACGCTTTAATCGGCTCAATTATTGGAATTATTAGTGGGGTTATCAAAGCTTGCTCAACAAGCTCCTTGAGCGCTAGAAGCTCGTACTGTCTTCCCTTTAAATAAGGATAATACATATGTTAACCTCCCAGCGTTTTTGATAGAAATCTATGGAGTCCTTCAATGTCGCGGTATGCCGAATTAAAAAAATAGAACAGGGCTTTGAGCTCTTTTGGGATTTCATCCAAAGTCTGTTTGGCAATATTATTTCTCTTTTTAAGTTCATCAATAAACAGTGTATATGCATTATTTATAGGAATCTCAGAAAATGCTTTTAGGCATTCGTCATAATAAAACACGGGTTTTGCTTTTGGTAATTCGCCAAAGTGGCTCAGCAATATATTCTCATACTCTTTTTTATTGAGAACCTTAAAAATTGATATGTGTTTTAAAGCTGCGTTGTCTTCAACTGGCTCTTTTCTTTTTTTTTGACTTATAGTAACTCTCTTAGTTAAGCTATAAATTCCCACGTTGGTATTTTTTAATAAACTACTAGCTTTATCAAAATTACATTCTGGAACAACAACGCATACCCTATTAAAAGCACTATAGTAATCCGATATTTGGTTGTTTAATCGGTCGAAGTTATCTAACTCAGTCTTTATTTCATATACAACTGCTATACCATTCATTAGAATAAAGTCGGCAACAGAATTATCGATAGGTATTTGAGTTAATGCTGTTGTACTTTTGACACTACGATGGACACCAATCAGCCACTTGTTAAGCAAGGTATTTAAGTAAAAATATTCGTTTCTGTGATCCTTTGAAAGGGCCTTATATACCATCTCAATTGCATCAAGATTGGTGTGAGCTTCTTTTGCATATTGTTTAACGGCTGCCTGATAAAGTTTATTCTCTCCAGTTTCAAGAAGTTCTCGGAAAACTTTTTGAGTGAAGAGGCTGTTCAAAATATAATTTGTATTTGCCATATTCACCCTCCACAAATGTATCACCACATATGTACATATTATAGCATTTCTTGATTTATATGAAAAGCAGCGATGCCAAGCAGAGCTAGCGTTCATCATACTGCGTTTCTTGAACTTCTACTTTTGCCCTATAACGAAAATAGACATTATTTATAATGTCTATTTTCGTTATAGGGCCGTACAAAGCCGGACGCTTTTGAGCATTTAGTATTCTTACCGCAACCTACGGTACAGCGCCATCGCTTCCTCCATGGGCCGTAACCCGCTTGTGGAGTCCGCCTCAGAGAGCGAGCACGCAGCCGCAGCCGTTCCAAGCTCGATCGCTTCGCACAGCGCATAGCCCTGATAGGCGCCGTACAATACGCCGGAGCAGAACGCGTCCCCCGCGCCCACACTGCCTTTGATGTAGCCTTCGGGCAGGCGCAGTCCGGGTACTTCCACGTAGGCGTTGTGTTCATCAAGGCCATAGCCGCCTTCGGGGCAGTGGATGACCGCCCAGGTGGAAACACCCATTTCCTTGAGCTTCAAAAGCGCCGCCTCAAAGTTTTCCTGGAGGAGCGCATCCGTCCCGCTGCGCAGCGGCACACCGGTCGTGGCGCTTGCTTCGAGCTCATTGATGATGCAGTAATCCGTATACCTGAGCGCGGGAGGAACCAGCTTTTTCGGCCGGTCACTTGCCTCACTCACGATATCGATGGAGGTCTTGATGCCGCGCTTTTTGGCGTTTCTCAGCAGCCGCGCCATTTTGGTGCCGTATTCCGCATCCTCCTGATCCAAAGCGTGAAGCAGCATGATGTAGCCGATGTGCAGGAATTCGCAGTCAAGGCTGTCCCAATCGATGCAGCTTTCGTCAAACAGCGCACTTGCGCCATAGTAGGTGAAAAACGTGCGCTGCTTGGACAGAAGATCGTTGATGACGACGGTAAACGACGTCTTTCCCTTCCTGCCGATGCGGGTACGGTTAATGTTTGGGAACGCCTCCATTAAAGAGAGGATTAGGTCGCCGTCTTCATCCGCGCCCACTATGCCGAGCGCTGTCAACGGCAGCGTCGCATCGAGCCGCGCGAGATCGAATATCACATTGCACAGCGCGCCGCCGGTGCTTTTTGAAATGCCTTCCTGTATGGCCGCAAGCTCACCGGCCTTGGGATAACCTTCAATGGGATACAGGTTATCCACAATCATGTTTCCGGCAACGCAAATCCCTTTCTTCATGCTCTAAACTCACCCTTTAGATGTTATTTCGCGGGAGGATATTCATTGCAAAGCAGGTAGAGCGGCGCTTCGTCCTCTTCAATTTCGGGGAAACGGCCCACCTGATCGTAGAATTTGTTGTCGTACGTGTCGTCGTTGCACATGGAGACCTCCGTTACTAGTACGGTGCCGTGGCCCTCTTCACCCCAGAAGCGGTGGTAAAGGCCCTGCGTGAGCGTGATGCCCTGGCCCGGCAGCAGCTTTAATTCGTACCCTGCGGGGAAGGTGTGGACAACGCCGTCAATCGTGA
>JAEYLA010000305.1 GCA_023461495.1 Bacillota bacterium
AACCAGCTCGTTTTTGCCGCCGGGAAAATAATCGTTCTGGATATCGATCAGTACCAACGCGCCTTCCATATGTCCTCCAAACACAAATATAGTAATATCGGGCTTACTCCACCCAATATCCGCAAGGATCAATCTCAAGCAGCTTTGCCTTCCAGCCGCCTCCAAGCGCCTTTAAGCCGGGCCTGACGGCATCGAGGAACCCTTCCCCGCTTTTGAGGAAGGAGATCATTGTCGGCCCCGCGCCGGAAAGGCAGGTGGCCATGGCGCCCGCTTCCCGCGCAATGCGCACGATCTCCTCATACCCGGGCACCAGGGACATCCGGTAGGGCTGGTGCAATGCATCCTGCATGGCGCAGGCCAACAGATCAATATTTCCGCTTGCAATGGCGGCAGTCAGCAGCGACGCGTGGGAAAGGTTGAATACCGCGTCCCTGAATGCAACCATCTCCGGAAGCGCCGCGCGCGCCTTGCGGGTGGAGAGCGAGAACGGCGGGATAAACACGGCGCATAGTAAGCCCTCTGGCGGCGCCAACCGCACGTAATGGGTATACGTTCCCTCCATGCAGCCCACCGTGAATCCGCCCAGGAGGGCGGGCAGGACGTTGTCCGGATGCCCTTCCTGCGCGGTACAGAGATCAATCATGTCCTGCTTGGAAAGCGTATTCCCAAGATATTCGTTTGCCATGACGACGCCCGCCACCACGCACGCGGCGGAACTGCCCATACCGCGCATGGCGGGAATTCCGTTTTTCTGGGCGAAATGCAGCCCTGGAACGTCTTTTCCATACCGGTGCAGCGTATCCGCAAACACGCGGTAAATAAGGTTGCGATGATCTGCGGGAATGCGGCCAAGATCGGTTTTCTGCAGGTCGATCTGTAAGCCTCTCTCTTCAAACGAGAAGGACACGGCGTTGTAGCACCCCAGCGCGATGCCGAGGCAGTCAAATCCCGGGCCAAGGTTCGCGCTCGTGGCGGGAATGGTGATCGTACGCATAGAACTCCTTTATCTATTCAAAAACTTATCATGCAAGTCCGCATTCCATCCATCCCTTAAAGCGGATAGCGGATACTATATTCGTCCACGATTTCATTCGAGAATAACATAAAAATGGGGCTGTGTATAGACGCACATACGGCGTCTCGTACACAGCCCCATCGCTGATACAGGATTATTCTTCTTCTTCCTCTTCCTTCTTGGCCTGCTCAATGATCTTCTGCGCGACGTTTGCGGGTACGTCCTCATAGCGCACGAATTCCATCTTGAAGGAACCTCTTGCCTGTGTCATGGCGCGAAGGTCGGTCGCATACTTGAAGACCTCGGAAAGGGGCACTTCCGCAACCACTTCCTGCCCGCCGCCTTCGGCGGGGTTCATGCCGATCACACGGCCGCGGCGCCGGTTCATATCGCCGATGACATCGCCCATGTATTCATCGGGCACCAGCACGTCAACACGGTAGACCGGCTCGATGAGCGCAGGGCTCGCCTTTGCGCAGGCAGCCTTGTAGGCAAGGCGTGCCGCGGATTTGAACGCGACTTCCTTGGAGTCCACGGGGTGGTATTTGCCGTCAAACAGCGTGGCCTTGACGCCGACCATGGGATAACCCGCAAGCACGCCGCGCTGGAGCGCTTCACGCGTGCCCTTTTCAACGGCAGGCACATATTCCCTCGGAACAACGCCGCCCACGATGGCATTGACAAACTCAAAATCGCCGCCCGGCAAGGGCTCAAAGCGCATCTGCACGACGCCGAACTGGCCGGAACCGCCCGTCTGTTTCTTGTGCTTGCCTTCCGCTTCCGCGGTGCCACGGATGGTTTCACGGTAGGGCACCTTCGGATCGATCAGCTGCGCTTCGACGTTAAACTTGTTTTTGAGCTTTGCGCAGATGACGTCAAGATGCATCTCACCAAGGCCGGAAATGAGCACGTCGCCGGTTTCGGCGTTCTTTTCAAGGGACATCGTCGGGTCTTCTTCCTTGAGGCGGTTGAGGCCGGCGATGATCTTATCTTCTTCACCCTGCTTCTTTGCGGTGACCGCCAGGCTGATGCAGGGATGCGGGAATTCGATCTGTTCAAAGAGCACGGGGGCTGCGGCGTCGCACAGCGTATCGCCGGTATTGGTGAACTGTAGCTTTGCCATGGCACCGATATCGCCGGCCAGCAATTTATCCACGTTCACAAGCTTCTTGCCGCGCATGATGTAAACGGCACCAGGCTTTTCCGCTTTTTCCGCATTGGAGTTGTAAGCGGCAACATCGGCAGACAGGGAGCCGGAATACACCTTGAGGATGGAGATTTTGCCGACGAACGGGTCCGCAACGGTCTTGATGACCTGTGCCGCAAACTTGCCGTCCTGCTTGATTTCCACATCCGCATTGGTCTTTGCGTTCTTTGCCTTGCGGGCATTGACCTGGTCTGCAGTGGGCATATAGTAGAGGAGATTGTCGATAAGCGTCCGTACCCCGATGTTGGGCTGTGCCGCGGCGCAGCAGACGGGCGTGACGATGCCTTCCTTGACGCCCGCGCAAAGGCCGGCAACGACTTCTTCCTGCGTGAGCTCTTCGCCTTCAAAGTATTTTTCCATGAGCGCTTCGTCGCCTTCGGCGGCAGCCTCGATAAGCGCCTCGCGGATAGATTCCGCCTCATCCTTGAGCGCAGCGGGAATTTCCACTTCCTTTTCGCCCTTTGCTTCAAAGAGCTTGGCCTTCATGGTAACGATATCGACATAGCCTTTGAACACGCCGCCTTCCACGATGGGGAGTTGGATGGCAACAACGCTTGTGCCGAACTTTTCACGGATTGCAGTATAGACCTTCCCAAAGTTCGCGTTTTCACGATCCATCTGATTGATGACGATCATGCGCGCCTTGTTGGCTTTCTTGCACATATCAAACGCTTTTTCAGCGCCAACGACAGGGCCGGAAACGGCACCCACCACGATCAGTGCGGAATCCGCCAACGTCATGCTCTCGACAACTTCTCCGTAAAAATCAAAAAAGCCCGGCGCATCAATGATGTTGACCTTGGTACCATTCCATTCAAAGGGAGCAAGCGCTGCGCCAATGGAAATGGTGCGGCGGGTTTCTTCCGGATCGTAGTCCGTGGTGGTGCTTCCGTCCTCCACACGGCCCATACGGTCGAGCAGCCCGGCATTAAAAAGCATGGCCTCGGTCAGCGTGGTCTTTCCCTCGCCGCCATGCCCGAATATGCCAATGTTGCGGATCTTGTTCGCAGTGTACTCTTTCATGCGTGCAG
>JAEYLA010000306.1 GCA_023461495.1 Bacillota bacterium
CCGCAAGCAGGCGGCATTGCGCCGCTCGCGGGCTGTGCTATCCATTTTGAGTGCGAGGTCATCTACTCCACGGAAATGAAAGAGAACCTTTCCGTGCTCCATGAAGCGCAGCGTACGCAGTTCTATAACCCCGCCAACCAGGAAGGGGAGGACGGCAACCCGCACACCATCTACTATGCGCGCATTCTCGCCGCCTACCGCACGGAATAAAGCTATATGGAGAGACGCTCCACCGTCCCTTCAACGCAAAAATAGGACGCACACAAGAAATTCAAAAAAGTGAGACTTCACTTTTTTGATAACAAAAAAAGGATGCGCCATTGCATCCTTTTTCTATGCGTCAATCTTTTATTTAAAAAGAGTTGGCGCCTGCGCATAGCGCCCGCGGAACGCTCAATGCCTGTGTTCACCTTCACGCACATCGCGATCGCCGCGGCGGAAGAGCATTGTGATGCCCCACAGTCCGGCGAGGCCTACCAGCGTATAGATGATGCGGGAAACGATGCCGCTCATGCCGCCAAACAGGGCGGCCACGAGGTCGAACTGGAATAGACCGATCAATCCCCAGTTCAGCGCGCCGATGATGATCAAGATCAACGAAAGGGTATCCATACTAACTCTCCTTTGATTTTGCCTTAAGGCTTAATGCATCCCTAGCTCTGTGGGGATGCGGATAGTATGTACCAAAGAAAACGTCCGCATGCATAGCAAACGGACGAACATACAAAAAAATACAGTTTTGAAAGTTGATGACGGAAATTGGCGTTAGGAGCGTTCCTTCTGCTTTTCCGGAAAGATTTCAATCTCCATCCGGTCAAAGGCAACACTCTCTATAAAATCCTGCGGCAGGAAGGCGGTGCGGGAGAACCGGTTCAGCTGGTCCGCATGCTTGTTAAGAATAACAGGGCGGCTTTCCTGCAGCGCGCGGCTCAGTTCGCCGATGATTTCCTGCCAGCCTTCCGTGTCCTCCGGGCGCTCCACCGGAAATTCCATGACCACATCTTTTATAATTTTCTGCTTCAAGCGCAGCAGCGCCCATAGTTTCATATGTTGACTCCCTGATGTATTGTTTGGAAAGAAGTATGGCGCGGCACAGCCGCGCCATACGCTGTAATTTTTTACAAAGGTCAGCCGTTCTTTGTAATGAACCAGCAGTAGATCTTTGGAAGGCCCGTGGCCTCGTCCATCCCGGCGTAGTCGCCAAAGACGTTGTAGGTCTTGCCGTCGGACGCATCCACAGTCGCCGCGGTGTTGTGGTACTCAAACAGCAGGTCGCCGCTGTCCGTCGTCAGGCGGGCAATGGTATAGGGCGATGTCTGGATGACCTCCGCAACCTTGCCGATGCATTTGTAGGCCGCTTTGTGCAGCGTTTCATTCTTCATACGGCTGTAATCCATACGGTGCACGGCGGCCGTATAGGCAGCGTAATCCGGCGCGCGCTCCACATTGACGGTTCCGCTGGTGGCGCGGCCATCCTTTGTGATGGTAACATCCAGGGTGTAATGGCCAATCTCCGCCATTTTTGCCGTAAAGGAGAAGATACCGGTTGCGGCGTTGACATTGGGCGCGCCTACCGTAACGCCGGAGGGGCCAGTGACCGCAAGCGTAGCGCCCGCGTCGATGGTACCCTTGACGGTGGCGGTATCGGAGCCGGAGGGGGCGCGCAGCGTGGCGGCGTCGAGATCGATGCTGGCTTCGGCCTGCGTGTAATCGATGTTGAATGCCTGCCGTGCGATCTGGTAGCCGTTCTTGCGGGCTTCGAGCGTGAGGGTATATACGCCAAGGTCGCTTAGCGTATATTCGCCGGAGAAGGTGCCGTCCGCATTGACACTAAGGGGCTGGCCTTCTACAAATACGCCGACCGTTCCGTCATTGACGGTGCCGCTGAACGTGACTGCCGCCTTACCGACTGAAACGGAGGCCGCCGAAGGTTCCGTTACCGTCAGTGAAAGTGCCGGCACCTGTACGGGAATGGGCTTGACGTCCACCGGAACGACTGCGCCGTCCTTGGTGGTGATGGAGATGTCCGGCTTCAGTTCGGCTGTCGTGCCGTCCACAGGCTCGGAGGGCAGGAAGTCCGCCTTGGGAATGCGGATTTCCTTTTCGTTGCTGGAATTGATCACGTCGGAGACTTCCTGGCCGTTGAGGCGTACCGTAATGGTGTTGCCTGCGCGCGCATAGACGGTGATGATGTAGCAGTCCACGCCGTTGGCGTTGACGCCTTCGGTAACCACCGCGTCCTTGAGGATGGGCGATCCGCCGAAGACGCTTCGGAAGAAGCCGCCGATGCCGCCGTAGTTGCGGGCGATGAGAATGCCGCCAAGCACAAGAAGGGCAACGACAAGCACCGCCGCCGCGGCATAGAAAATGGTGTTTTTGTTCTTTTTGCTGCGGTATGCCGTACGCGGGCGGGAGCCGGACTTTGCAGCGGCGCTCTTTGCGGGCGGATACTGCGTTTTACGCGCGGCGGGCGCCTTTTGCTGCTCGTCCTTCGGGGCACCGTATCCGGCACCGGCGGCGTGTTGCTGCGGCGCGCGGCCAAATCCGCGCTGGTATGGCACCGACTCGTCATCATAGCCGCCCACGCTGCCGATCGGCTGAACGGGGGTGCGGTTCTGCTGCGCGCCCTGCATGGGCTGCGGATTGAAGCGCCCGGGGACATCCACATTCCGGAAACCGCGCACGGGCGGCGCATAGGCGTCATAGGACGGCTCTGCAGGCTCCTGTGGGGCAAGCGGCGCATTGGGGTCATGCGGGCGGACATATTCTTCCTCTTCCGGAAGCTCGTCCACCGTGTTCAGGTCAAAAGACGGCTTGGGCCAGCGCGGAGAACGCACGAATCCCCAGTTGGGACGTTCGGCCTCTTCCGTTTCGGGCTCTTCGGGCACATGCTGCGGAACAACAGGCTCTGTTTTGAGCTGTGTACCGCATACCGTGCAGGTCGCTGCTTGCGGATCGTTGTATGCACCGCAATGATTGCAAACCATGAATAATTCCTCCTATCCCGCCGCGCGGACTGCGCGGCAATAGTGCGCATGGCTGTGCTTTGACAACCTTCATTATACCGGAAGCGCCAATGCAGTGCAAAGAGAAAATGCCTAAACTAGGCTTTCTGCTCG
>JAEYLA010000307.1 GCA_023461495.1 Bacillota bacterium
CGCACAGCGGGCATATCCTCCTGATACGTGACGCCAAACCACGCGTCCTCGCTCTTGAGCACCCTTACGCTCGCCTTACGGGCACTGATCAGGTCATGCACTGCGGTGGGCAGCAGGTATTCGCACTTGAGCGGGTTTTCTTGTAATCCCTTCGTGAGGAAAGGCGGGAAGCCTGCTTCCAGCCCGCCAAACAGGCTTGGGTCAAAGCCCCAGAGATTCATGGATACCGGCGTGCCCTTGGGGATGAAAATCTCCCGTCCGTTTTCTTCGTACATGCCGCCATGCGCGTATTTGCGGATGCCGGAGCACTCTTTGATATGCCGCAGGTATCCGTTCTCATCCGCGGCGCAGACGCCGCGCGTCACCGTGCCGTGATCGGTCAGCGTGTTTTCCACAGAATACCCCACCATTGCGTATTCGCCCGGCGTATGCGGCTGGCTTAAATAAGAATAGATCGATTGATAGGCGCTTCTTCCATAATAATCGTCCGCATTGATGACGGCAAACGGGCCGTCCACCACATCCTTGCAACAAAGCAGCGCATGGGCGGTGCCCCAGGGCTTATTGCGGCCTTCGGGCACAGAAAATCCCGTCGGCAGTTTATCAATCTCCTGATAGGCATACACTAACTCCGCGTGCTTTGCGATGCGCGGGCCGATCACCTCATGAAAATCCTGTTCGATGGCTTTTTTGATAATGCACACAACGCGGGAGAACCCGGCCTGAATCGCATCATAAATCGAATAATCGATGATGATGTTGTTATATTCGTCCACAGGGTCAATCTGTTTGAGGCCGCCATAGCGGCTGCCCATCCCGGCGGCAAGAATAACCAAGGTCGGCTGATGCATGCGCTTTTCCCTCCGGTTCATTGTGATCATCCAGGTGCAACGCGGTTTTGACCGCAAGTATTACGATACCCCAAAGCTGCTGTAGTTGCAAGCCTCTTTTCCGCATATGGAGGTAACACATGAGGCCCTCCTCAAAAAATATGTTATACTGTGTAGGAACGTCCGTATTCATGCAACAACCCTACAAAGCGGGGAGGATACCCATGCAAGAAAGCTTCCTTCTTTCCCTGAATATTGTACTTCCGCTGTTTTTGATGATGGCAGCCGGCTACATGCTCCGGTGGTGGCTCAAGCTCCCGGCGAACTGGGGGGAAACCACAAACAAGCTGGTGTTCCGCCTGTTTATGCCATTGCTGCTGTTCCGCAATATGGTGGAGAGCGACCTTTCCCCGCTCCTGACGCCAAGCACGCTTTTGCTAATCGCGTTCTGCGTGGCGGCAGTCGTCGTCACGTTTCTTCTATTATATGCGCTGGTTCCCCGGCTGGAGCCGGAAAACGCACGGCGCGGCGTCATTATACAGGGCATCTTTCGTTCCAACATGGCGCTGTTCGGCATCCCTGTCGCGATCTCGCTCTATGGAGAGGGGAATATCCCCATTGTGGCGGTGCTCATCTCCTTTATGATTCCGCTGTTCAACATCCTTGCCGTACTTTCCTTAAAGCTGTTTGACGGGTGCAAGCCAAAGGCCTCGGATATTATAAAGACCATCGTGACAAACCCGCTGATCATTGCCATCGTCCTGGGCCTTCTCATCAACATTCTGGGGGTCACGCTCCCTTCCGCCATCAAAAAGGCGGCGTGGGCAATCGGTGATTGCGCAACGCCCGTCTCCTTCCTTGTGCTGGGCGCATCCTTTATGTTTGCCTCCGCCGCAAAAAACCGCCGCGCGCTGACCTTCTGCGTGCTTGCAAGACTTCTCTTCATGCCGCTCTTTTGGCTCAGCCTCTGCATACTCCTTGGCTTCCGCGGGCAGCATCTTTTTGCGGCAATGATGATGCTCACTCCGCCGACCGCCGTGAGCAGTTACCCAATGGCCTGCGCCATGAACGGGGACGGGCAGCTTGCAAGCGAAATCGTGGTGTTTACCTCCGCGCTTTCGATTGCGAGCATGTTCCTGTGGATTTTTTCCTTCCGCGCGCTGGGCTGGATTTGATAAAAGAAGCCGCAAAGCATTTTTACGAAAGAGGAGACCCTGATATGACACAAAAGTCCTATTTGAACGATAGTTATGTAACGCGCATCCAGGCGCATGTCATTGCCTGCACGCCCGTGGACGGCGGATTTGACGTAGAGCTTGACGAAACCGTGCTCTTCCCCACCGGCGGCGGACAGCCGCACGATACCGGCAGCATCGGCGGCATTGCCGTGACGGATGTTATGGAGGACGGCGAACGGGTGCTCCACCGCACCAAGGAATCCATTGTGGTCGGCTCCGCCGTGGAGGTGCTCGTCGATTGGCCGCGCCGGTTTGACCACATGCAGCAGCACTCCGGCGAACACATCCTGTCCTTTGCCGCAAAGGCGCTTTTTGATGCGACCAACGTCGGCTTCCATATGGCGGCAAGCTACTGCACGCTTGACCTTGACAAGGCGCTCTCCCCGGAGGACGTCGCACGGCTTGAGCGCCGCACGAATGAGTTTGTTTATGCCAGCCTGCCCGTTACCCTGACGTATGTGGAGGCGGAGGAGCTCGATAAGCTGCAATTAAGAAAGGTGGCCGCAGGCCTTACGGGCACAGTCCGTATCGTCGCCATGCCGGGCGGGGACAGCTGCACCTGCTGCGGCACGCATGTAAGGGCCACGGGTGAAATCGGCCTTGTCAAGGTAACGGCGCATGAGCATTACAAGGGCGGCGAGCGCCTCACCTTCTCCTGCGGCGCACGCGCGCTTCTTGCCGCGCAGGAGCAGCAGCGCATCGTGGATACATTTGCAAGAAACTTCTCCTGCAAGGCGGAGGACGCCATTGACGCGCTTACAAAGCTTCAGCAGGAGGCAAACGCCCTCCGCCGCGAAAACAAGGCGCTCTATCAAAAGGTATCGGGTTATCTTGCCGTCGCGCTTGCAAAGGAAGCTGCCTCTATCGGCAAGCGCAGGCTCATCGTCCGTCTGGTGGAAGAGTTGCCCGGCACGCAACTGCGCCCCCTTGCCCTGAAGCTCTGCGAGGAGAGCGGCACGCTTGCCTTATTGCTTGCGGCGGAAAACGGACAAATACAGTATGTTCTTGCTGCAAGCGCAACTGCGGGGCTTGATATGGGCGAGCTCGCCCAGGTCGTCAACACCGCGCTTTCCGGGCGCGGCGGCGGGCGCGGCACGCTCGCGCAGGGCAGCGCCAAGGATACGCCCGCCGCACGCGAAGCAATCTCGGGAATTCAGAACTACCTTGGCCAGCGCTTGAAAAAATGAAGCAACGGAGCAGGGTGCAGCAGCCCCACAGATATGCCATAGGCATATCCATGACATAGAAAAAGAGCCTCCCGCAAAGGAGGCTCTTATTGTTGCTTCAACACGATCGGGGTGTTTTAACAACTCTTATTTGCACTTTTAGTATACCAAAGACATCCGATGCATTCATCACAAAATCATTACGTTTTCAATAAGGTTTTCTAATAATACTTTGTCCAAATCCGCGGAAATCGCCGGATTGTTTGTGACCAAATCTCTTTTTGTAACAAATTACGTAATAACTACATGGAAACGACCGTAATGCGCTCCTTGATATGCGCCCCTTTCTCAGCCTCATCCAGCATGGCAATGGCATAATCCGCATAACTGATTTCGCTTTTGCCTGCGCTGTTTATCAAAAGCACATCCGAACCGATGCGGTAACGTCCCGTCCGCTCGCCATCTGCATCGAAAAAGGCAGGAGGGCTCACAAACGTCCACCTGACATCGTCATACTGCCGCAATGCTTCAAAGCCTGCCATCATGCTGCTTGCAAGCGGCTTCCAATCCTCCGGAAAACCCGGCGTTTCCAGCACGCGCAGTGTACGTGTTTCATCCGCATACAGACTCCCCGCACCGCCAACCACCATAAGGCGGTTGGGCTGATTGCGCAAAAGCTTTGCCAGATGCTCCATCGTCTTCTGATACAGATGCAGTTCTTCAGGCGCCCATACGCCAAACGCATCGATAATAACGTCCTGCTCTTTCAGATCTGCATAGGTCAGGCTTAGGATATCCTTTTCAATCACGCGAACATTGGGTTCAGCGAGCTTGGAGGCATTGCGCACAATGGCCGTAACTTCGTGTCCGCGCCCAAGCGCCTCCTTTACAAGCAGCCTGCCCTGTTTTCCCGTAGCTCCAATCACCGCTATCTTCATAATATCTCCTCCTTTTAATTCCTGCATTGCATGCCGCAGCTTTTAAGAGTATAATGCAGCTGTAGCGATATAATGTAAAGTAAGCACAAATTTGTTCCGTAGTATCCGATCGGATACTATTGTGATAAACAGGCGGTTTAATATGAAACAGCAAAAAGAATTGCCCGCGTGTCCCGTCAAGGCAACGCTCGGCCTGATTGGAGATAAATGGACGGCTCTCATCATCAATGAGTTGCTGAACGGCACCAGGCGCTTTGGTGAACTAAAAAAAGCGCTGAATCCTATTACTCAGAAGGTACTCACCGCGCATTTACGCGCCATGGAGGAAAATGCACTTGTAGCGCGCAAGGTATATGCCGAAGTGCCGCCGCGGGTAGAATATACGCTCACACCTACCGGATACAGCCTGCAGGCCATACTGGACGCCATGATGGACTGGGGCACGCAGTACCAGAAGGATCGCCGCAAGGAAATGGACCAGGCGGCCAGGCGCTAAAAATCACGCCGGGTTATGCACAGAACGTGCACGCCCGCTGTAAATAAAAAAAGAGCCTGAGGCCCTTTTTTTTCATTTCATCAACCGCCCTGCCGCCAGGTATCGTAATGGACGATTTCATCGAGCGGCTTGCGCGGGGTGGGCGACGGCGTTTCATCCGCATATCCGAGCGGCGTCAGGCCCACGATTTTAATTTCCTTTGGCAGGCGCAGCACGTTCCGTACGGGATATTCCGCAAACGTGCCAACCCAGCAGGTGGAAAGCCCCTCGTTGGCGGCGGCGAGCATGATATGCTCCATCGCGATGGCGCAATCCGCCATATAGTATTCCTTGCCGCCGGTCACGCCGCTGTCCGAAGGATCAGCGCACACGGCGATAGCGCAGGGCGCTTTTTCAAAGCACTCGCTGCTGGGGTTGCCAACCATTTCGCCCAGCATCTTTTTCACATCCGGATCGCGCACGACAACAAAGCGCCAGCACTGCCGGTTCATCCAGGAGGGCGCTTTTCTGCCCGCTTCCAGAATCCGCTGCAGCGCGGCGTCCTCAACGGGCGTTTCTTGATAGACGCGCACGCTGCGTCGGGCGCTTAACACATCGTAAAAATCCATAGGGTACCTCTTTTCAAAAACAAAATGATTGCGAGCAAGCCATAAGCCGAGTTCTGTCTAAGGATGACCATCTATCTTGGCTTACAGTTGCCTGTAAGCTCCAGCGATTACGGGGAGCGTGGCGGGCAGCCATTAAATGCTCCCATTCCAATCTTGCACCGGGTGGGGTTTACAGAGCGGACAAGTCGCCATGCCGCTGGTGAGCTCTTACCTCGCCTTTCCATCCTTACCTGCTAAAAAGCAGGCGGTTTCTTTCTGTTGCACTTTCCTTGGAGTCGCCTCCACCGGGTATTACCCGGCACCTTGCCCTGCGGTGCTCGGACTTTCCTCATCCGCACTTGTCGGACGCGGTCATCTGTCTTACTCGCAATATCATTTTTCCTAAACTAATTCTCCCCCGCGTACAGGATGCGACCGCAGTTTTCACATTCTACGGCGGTATCGCTGTTCATCACGCGTTTGACAACGACCATGGGGAGGGACATATTGCAGCCGCCGCACTGGTTGTTTTCAACCTTTGCCATGGGTACTGCGTGGTTGCGTTTGACGCGTTTGTATTTTTCCAAAAGCGGCGCATCCACATTCACCGCCTGCGCATCCGCCGCGGCGGTCGCCGCAGTGCGCGCGGGCTCGCTTTCCTTATATTCTTTTTCGGTCACTTCCAGCATCTGGTCGTATTCTTTTTTCGCTTTTCCTGCCTTGGAGCGGGTCTCCTTGTAGTCTTTGACCGCGTTTTCAATCCACTTGACCAGATCATTGATTTCGCGGCGCATGGCAGTCAGCTCATCGAGCAGCTTTTCATGGTTTTGGCGGCATTCTGTCATTTCCTCCGCCGTCACTTCCTCATCGCGCTGCATTTCATCAAACTCGGAACGCTCCAGCTCCACGCGGTTGACGAGCTTCTCCGCCTGCTCCTGCATTTTTTCAAGCGAAGCCTGGCGGTTCGTGATCTCCCTCTGCGTTTTTGATATTGCGTTCTGCTGCTCTGTCAAAAAACTGTGCAGCTTGTTGAGCTTTGCGCGCGCGGGCGTATTGAGCGTTTCACGCTCTACCGCCTCTTTTTTCAGCTCCAATATCTGATATTCCCAAAGCGCATCCAGCTTTCCCATGGTATAACCTCCTTAACCCGTTGCCGGCGCTATGGCGTCACAAGCGGCGCACGCCCGGACCTTGCGCACAACAGGTCTACCTTATATTGTATCTTTTCAAGCGCCGCCTGTAAACCTGCAATCAAAGGGCCAAGCACCACGGCTTCCGTTTCATGGTGCCCCGCCTCCACAACACAGAGGTCAAGCAATTGTGCTTCGAGCGCCTGATGATGTTTTATTTCTCCGGTAACGAGCACATCTGCGCCCGCCTGCTTTGCCGCACGCAGATACTCCCCGCCGCTGCCGCCGATCACGGCCACC
>JAEYLA010000308.1 GCA_023461495.1 Bacillota bacterium
TTTGACGGCGAAAAGCCCATTTACCTCCAGCTTGCAGAAGCGATTGAGGATCATATCCTCAAAGGCATTTTCGGAGAAGAAACACAGGTGCCGTCCACCACGGAGATTTCAGTGACGATGAAGATCAATCCCGCAACGGCGGGCAAGGGGATCAATCTGTTGGTGGATGAAGGAATTCTTTATAAAAAACGGGGGGTTGGCATGTTTGTCGCAGCTGGAGCGCAGGAAAAGATTTCAGGTAAGCGCAAGGAATCGTTCTATGAGGATTTTGTGATGAAGCTTCTTGAAGAAGCGCAGAAGCTCCATATTTCAAAACAGGAGATCATCTCCATGATCGGGAGGGCGGAACATGAACGCAATTGACGTGAAGAATATCTCCATGCGTTACGGCGCGGTGCAGGCACTCTCAAATGTTTCTGTCGGGTTTGAGCCGGAAAAAATTTATGGCCTCTTGGGGCGCAACGGCGCCGGAAAAACCACGCTCATCCATCTGATCACAAACAAGCTCTTTCCCACGCAGGGGGAGATTACAATAGAAGGGCACCAGGTGGCGGAAAACGGCCGGGCGTTGAGCCGCGTGTTTGCGATGACCGAGCAAAACCTAATTCCAGAGGGCATGCGCGTCAAACAGGCAATGGAATGGGCAAAGGAATTCTACGAACAGTTTGACGACGTCTATGCGCTCTCTCTGGCGCAGAAGTTTGGCCTTGAAACCAATAAAAAGGCAAAACAGCTTTCCACCGGATACGCCTCCATTACAAAGCTCATCCTCACCCTTGCGTCCGGCGCTCCCATTTTGATATTTGATGAACCCGTGCTGGGGCTGGATGCGCCGCATCGGGAGCTGTTTTACCGGGAATTGCTCGCATTGTTTGCAAAACGCCCCTGCACTATCCTCCTTTCCACCCACCTGATTGACGAGGCAGCGCAGGTGATTGAGCAGGCGGTCATACTCGATGCGGGGAAGCTCATCTTAAACCAGCCCGTAGAGGAACTTCTTGCAAGAGCCCATTCGGTGGCGGGGGAGGCTTCCGCAGTGGCGGAATACTGCAAAGATAAAAAGGTGATCTCTGAGCAGGCCATGGGCAGCTTCAAAATGGCAGCCGTATTGGATTGTGAAAAGGATCATGCGCTTGCGCAGGCGCTCCGGCTGGAGTTTGGCGGTATAGAGCTGCAGAAGCTGTTTATCTATCTCACCGGCGGGCAGGAGGGAGGCGTACAATGAACAAGATATTAAAGGTATTCCGGTATCAGGTGTATGAATCCCTGACGGCAGTTGCGATATTCTACCTGGTCGTGCTGGTTGTAACGCTGTTTTTAAGTACCTTGGGCGGATCCTCTTCAGGGCTTGAGTTCGCGTCCGCCATATTCCTGTTTGTGGCTGGACTCAATTCCTTTAAGTCCAGCTTCCGGTTCCTGCAGTTTCTCGGTGTGACGCGAAAGACGTTTTTTGCTGGAACGCTTCTGGCGCTTGTCGCAATCGCTGCGGGTATGTCGGTTATCGATATGGTATGGGGACGTCTCTACGCGATGATACAGCCGTATACCACGCTGTTTTCACAGACCTATACGCAAGGCGGCATTCTCACCCAGTTTGTTTGGGAGCTGGTATTGCTAAGCATGTTTGCGTTCACCGGGCTTTTTCTCACAACGCTTTACTACCGCTGCAATAAGTTGATGAAGATCGTCATTTCGCTTTCTCCGGTGTATGTCAGCGTCGTTTTGAACATGTTTCCGTCGCTTTTAAGTCCGCTTTCAAAAGTGCTTGGGTTTCTCGCCGGGGTACGGCCAAATGTTGGGGTGTGGGAGAATGTATTAGGCATGTTGGTATCCATTGCGGTCTCTGCCTGGCTGTCCTTCCTGTTGGTACGAAAAGCGCCCATCAAGCGGTAGCGGGATGATATACTGAATATAGTGGGAGGTGTTTTCAAATGCGGGTTGGAGAAGTATGCTTGCTGACAAGTGATGTGATCCGGTTGTCAAATTTCTATAAGACATTGTTTGAGATTGACAACGGCAGCAATGATGCGGTTCATCAATTTATTCTTTCAGAGGGAACCACGCTTACCGTCTATAATGACGGAGTAGAGCGCAAAAGCAACTCGCATCATATCTGCATCGCATTTACAGTCGATGACGTGGATATCGAATTTGAGAGAGTAAAAGCGCTTGGCATTGAAATTGTTTCTCCTCCAACAATAAGGCCGTGGGGCGCAAAAAACATGCGCTTCCTGGATCCCGACGGCAACCTCATTACAGTCAGATGTTTTCCCAAAGAGTAAGACTGTACGCGAAAGGAATATCCTTTGACGAGGGCAAAAAACACGGGCTGTATCGCAACAGAAGCGATACAGCCCGCCGTTCTTCATGCCGCTCATATGAAACGGTGCGGCTTTTTTGCTGGGAAAGTTACGGCTTTGCCGCGATTACTTCGATTTCCATCAGAGCGCCCGCGGGCAGCTTTGCAACCTGCACGCAGGAGCGCGCGGGGAATTCGCCGCCAAACTCTTCGCCATAGATGGCGTTTACGGTTGCAAAATCCGCAAGATCCTGCAAAAATACCGTGGTCTTCACAACGTCGGAAAGCTTGCAGCCTGCAGTGGAAAGCACATCCTTCAAATTGCAGAATGCCTGCTTGGTCTGTTCTTCTACGGTTGCGGCAAGCTTGCCGGATTTCGGGTCAATGCCAAGCTGGCCGGAGGTGAACACAAACCCGTTTGCCTGAATGGCGTGGCTGTAGGGGCCAAGCGCGGCGGGCGCGTTCGGTGCTGAAATGATGGTTTTCATAGGTAACACCCCTTTCTTGTAATACTAATCGCATAAATTCATTCCCTAAAAAGCGGATTAGTAAATACGATGACTATCCTTCGCCGTAAACAACATTTTCTCCACATTTCAATTCGGGAATTGTATCAGGTATGGCGTATTTTTATGCTAGCACGCGGGATATGCGCTGTCAATTGGAAATGCGCCGTGCTTTGGGGCGCTTTGCAGGAATGAAATGCAGGAATTTCATCATTTGATTGAAAGGCACCCGTATCACTGATATAATAAATATAATTAGAATTTTGCATACTAAAATCGGGAGGAAGAATGAACCTACTTATCAGCAATGACGATGGCGTTTTCTCGGCAGGCATCCGCGCGCTTGCCCAGGAGCTAAAAAGCCGCCATCATGTTACGGTTGTCGCGCCGGAATCCCAAAAGAGCGGCGGCAGCCATGCCATTACCTGCACGCAGCCGGTGCGTGTGCGCAAAGTAACCTTGCCCGGGCTTGAAGATGTGGAAGCTTACGCGGCGGACGGAACCCCTGCGGACTGCGTGCGTTTGGGGTGCACAAGCCTTGACATCGTGGTGGATATGGTGGTATCCGGTATCAATCACGGCGGGAACCTCGGTACGGACGTGCTGTATTCGGGCACCGTCGGCGCCGCAATGGAGGGCGCGATTTTGGGCAAGCCCGCGCTTGCAACCAGCTGCAACAACCACTTTCCTAATGATTTTAGCGCCGCATCCCGCGCAGCGCTCTGGGCGGTGGACTACCTGTTTCAAAATCCAATGCCCAAGGGGATGCTCTTAAACCTCAATGCGCCGGATATTGCAGCTGCGGATGTAAAGGGCGTAAAGCTTGCGAGGCTTTGCCTGCAGCAATACGAGTACAGGCATGCGCAGTTTACGGATCCCTCCGGCCTCCGGTATTTCTGGACGCCTTTTGGAAAGCTGACCGAATGCGACGGGCTGGATATAGATGAACGGTGGGTGCGGGAAGGATACGTGACCCTTACGCCCATCCATTATGACATCGCCTGCTACAACTATATGAAACATATGGATGTTTCCGGTTTTGACCTTTCCGGGCTTGCAGGGTTTTCAGAATGAATAGGCGAGGGGAGAAACACATGGAACAAAACGATCTGCTTGCGCGGTTGCAAAGCCAATATCCCACTCTGAGCAAGGGGCAGAAGCAAATCGCTTCTTATATCATGGAGAATTATGACCGCGCGGCGTTCATTACGGCCTCTCGCATGGGCCGTATGGTGGGCGTGAGCGAGTCCACCGTGGTGCGCTTTGCGTACACGCTGGGCTTTGACGGATATCCTGCGCTGCAGCGCGCGCTGCAGGAAATGATTCGCACCAAGCTGACGGCTATGCAGCGCATCCAGCTGACGTCTGAGCTTGATCAGGCGGATGTACTAAAAACGGTACTCAAGGCGGATATGCAAAACATCCGCGCCACCATCGATACGGTGGACAATGAAGTGTTCCAGGGCGCAATGCAGGCGCTGCTCAACACCAAGCGGGTCTATGTGGTGGGCATGCGCAGCGCATATCCCATCGCACAGTTTTTGACGTATTACCTGAACTTCATTCTGCCGGATGTCATCACCATCAACGGCGCGCTCAGCGATGCCTGCGAGCAGATGGCCCGCATCAATGAAGAGAACGTCTGCGTTGCCATCAGCTTCCCCAGGTACTCTACGCGTACCGTGGAAGCGCTGCAGTACGCAAAGGACAGGGGCGCTACCACCATCGCCATTACGGACAGCCCCGCTTCGCCGTTGATTCCCTATGCGGATTTCGGCCTGTCCGCGCGCAGCGACATGGCCTCGTTTGCGGATTCCCTGGTGGCGCCGCTTTCGCTCATCAACGCCATCATCGTTTCCGCCGGCCTTGCGCGCAAGGACGAGCTGATGGAGCATTTCGACAGACTCGAACGCATTTGGGGCAGCCACCACGTGTATGTCACCAAACCGCGCTACAACCAATAAGGGGCGCGTTGAATGAATCTGTTACTCATGCGCCATGGACAGACGGAATGGAACCGGCAGATGCGCACCCAGGGCAGGACGGATATCCCGCTGGATGAAACCGGCCGCATGCAGGCAAAGCTTGCGGCGGAACGTTTAAGAAACGCAAGGCTTGACGCGGTCTATGCAAGCCCGCTTTTGCGCGCGTATGAAACCGCCGGAGCGGTTGCATCCCTGCACGGCCTCAAGGTCGTACCGCATGCGCTTCTGGTGGAGAGGAACTTTGGTATCTGGGAAGGGGAGGAATTCTCTGCCCTTGCAAACAAATACCCGGAGGGCCTGCGCCTGTGGAGAGAAGATCCTTTGGGGTATACGCCGGAGAACGCGGAATCTCTCTTGGATGTTCTCACCCGCTGCATCCAGTTCCTCAATGAAATCACCGCGCGCCATGCGGCGGAGGAAACGGTGCTGGTCGTAGCGCATTCCATTCCGCTGCGGCTGATGGTGGCGCACTTGATCGGTCTGCCGCCGCAAAACATCCATAGCCTCCGTATGGACAACACCGCTTATACAGAGGTGCAGATACGGGAAACATATAACACATTGCTTGTGCTCAACGACAACGGGCACCTGGTTGAAGGATAATCCATGAAAATCGCAATTATCGGCGGCGGACCTGCAGGCATGCTTTCCGCGGCAGTGGCGGCGCGCAACGGACACCGCGTGACGCTGCTTGAACACAATGAGAAACTGGGCAAAAAGCTCTATATCACCGGAAAAGGCCGCTGCAATGTCACAAATGCGGGCGGACGCGAAGCATTTTTTGAAAACGTGGTCAGGAATCCGCGTTTTTTGTACAGCGCCTGGGGCGCTCTAAGCGCGGAAGAACTGTGCGCCATGATAGAAGCCCTGGGCGTACCGCTCAAAGCGGAGCGAGGCGGGCGCGTGTTTCCGGAGACGGACAAATCCAGCGACGTGTTGAGAGCGCTCGAACGGCACCTCAATGCGCTTGGCGTAGATGTCCGGCTGCGCACAAAGGCGCTTGGCATCCATATTGTGGAGGGCATGGCGGCGGGCGTACGCCTTGAAAACGGCATACTGCCTGCCGATGCGGTGATCTTAGCTACCGGCGGCGCAAGCTACCCCGCAACGGGCTCTACCGGGGACGGATACCGCTTTTTAAAGGAATGCGCGCACACCATCATTGAGCCGCAGCCCTCGCTGATTCCGCTTGAAACCTTGGAAGAGTGGCCGCGTACGCTGTCCGGCTTGACGCTCAAGAATGTGACGCTGCGCGCGTACAACGGGCAGAAGCTTGTATATGAAGAACTGGGCGAGATGCTCTTTGCGCACTTTGGCGTCACAGGGCCGCTTGTGCTTTCGGTAAGCGCATACCTTGGCGATGCCGCGCCGGGCGCAAGGCTTACCATCGACTTAAAGCCCGGGCTTACTGAAGAGCAGCTCGACAAACGTCTTTTGCGTGATATCGAGGCTGCACAGCAAAAAAATGCGGGCAACGCGCTTTCCGGCCTGCTGCCCCAGCGGCTGCTGCCCATTGTATTCGCACAAAGCGGCATTGTGGAGCACATGCGTGCAAGCGAGATGACCCGCGCACAGAGAAAGGCGCTCGTACAATCGTTAAAGGCGCTTCCGCTGACAATCAAGCGGACAAGGCCGATAACGGAAGCGATCATTACCCGCGGCGGCGTTTCCACCAAAGAGGTGCATCCCTCTACATTGGAATCAAAGCTTCTGCCGGGGCTGTATATCGCAGGCGAGCTTCTGGATGTGGATGCGCTTACCGGCGGCTACAACCTGCAGATCG